>NZ_CP046508.1:0-190000 GCF_017161115.1 Variovorax sp. RKNM96
TGTGGATAAGGTTTTGACAAGTTAGAATGCCCGGCGCCTTCCAGCAGAGAATATCCACAATACCTATACCAAGAAATGCCCGAGGGATTCACCACTTTTCAAAGCGCCCATGTCGACTGACGGCATCGGCGAAAGCCTCTGGCAGGCCTGCGTCGACCAGCTCGCGCAGGAGCTGTCCGAGCAGCAGTTCAACACCTGGATCAAGCCCCTGACCGCACAGGTCGCCGACGACCTGTCGCGCATGACGGTGTTCGTGGCCAACCGCTTCAAGCTCGACTGGATCCGGGCCCAGTACGCCGGCAAGATCGCCGCCATGGCCGAGAAGATGTACGGCCAGCCGGTGGCCGTCGAGTTAGCGCTTGCTCCTCGTGAAGCGCCCGTACGCTCTGCACCTGTGGCCGTGATGACCGAGACCGATGTGCCGCGCGACGTGGCCGGTCCGGGCGAGGAGCCGGCCGCTGCCGGTTTCAAGAATCGCCTCAATTCGGGCCTCACTTTCGACACCCTGGTCGAAGGCACGGCCAACCGCATGGCGCGCGCCGCGGCCATGCACGTGGCCGGCATGCCGGGCCATCTGTACAACCCGCTTTTCATCTACGGCGGCGTCGGCCTGGGCAAGACCCACCTGATGCACGCTGTGGGTAACCGGCTCCTGGCCGACCGCCCCGATTCCAAAGTTCTCTACATCCACGCCGAGCAATTCGTGTCGGATGTGGTCAAGGCCTATCAGCGCAAGACTTTCGATGAGTTCAAGGAGCGGTATCACTCGCTCGACCTGTTGCTGATCGACGATGTGCAGTTCTTCGCCAACAAGGACCGGACGCAGGAAGAATTCTTCAACGCGTTCGAGGCCCTGCTCGCCAAGAAGTCGCACATCGTGATGACCAGCGACACCTATCCCAAGGGCCTGGCCGACATCCACGAGCGGCTGGTTTCGCGCTTCGATTCGGGCCTCACGGTGGCGATCGAGCCGCCGGAGCTCGAGATGCGCGTGGCCATTCTTATCAACAAGGCGCGCGCCGAATCGGCCGAAATGCCGGAAGAAGTGGCCTTCTTCGTCGCCAAGAACGTGCGCTCCAACGTGCGCGAGCTCGAAGGGGCGCTGCGCAAGATCCTGGCTTACTCGCGCTTCAACCAGAAGGAGATCTCGATCGCCCTGGCGCGCGAGGCGCTGCGCGACCTGCTGTCGATCCAGAATCGCCAGATCTCGGTCGAGAATATCCAGAAGACGGTGGCCGACTACTACAAGATCAAGGTCGCCGACATGTACAGCAAGAAACGCCCGGCCAGCATTGCGCGGCCGCGGCAGATCGCGATGTACCTGGCCAAGGAGCTCACCCAGAAGAGCCTGCCGGAAATCGGCGAGCTGTTCGGCGGGCGCGACCACACGACGGTGCTGCATGCGGTGCGCAAGATCTCGGGCGAGCGCCAGCAGCTCACCGAGCTCAACCAGCAGCTGCACGTCCTCGAACAGACGCTCAAGGGCTGAAGCCGGATGTCATCAGGAATGCCCCTCGCGACAGCGGAGAATGGCGTCTTACAAGCTGATTCAAAGAGATAGAGAAGAGGAAGAAGACATGATCGTTTTGAAGGCAACCCAAGACAAGGTTCTTGCTGCGCTGCAGTCGGTGGCGGGCATCGTGGAGCGGCGTCACACCCTGCCGATCCTGGCGAACGTGCTGATCCGCAAGACCGGCGGCCAGCTCCAGTTGACCACCAGCGACCTCGAGATCCAGATCCGCACCACCGCCGAGCTCGGCGGCGACGAAGGCAACTTCACCACCACCATCGGCGCGCGCAAGCTCATCGACATCCTGCGCACCATGCCGGCCGATCAGACCGTGAGCCTGGAGTCGAGCGCGAGCAAGCTGGTGCTCAAGGGCGGCAAGAGCCGCTTCACGCTGCAGTCGCTGCCCGCCGAAGACTTTCCGCTGGTACAGGAAGCCGCCAATTTCGGCCCGGTGTTCAGCGTGCCGCAAAAGACGCTGAAAGACCTGCTCTCGCAGGTTTCGTTCGCGATGGCCGTGCACGACATCCGCTACTACCTCAACGGCATCCTGTTCGTCGCCGAAGGCAAGCAGCTGAGCCTGGTGGCCACCGACGGCCACCGCCTGGCGTTCTCCTCGGCCACGCTCGACGTGGAAGTGCCGCGCCAGGAAGTGATCCTGCCGCGCAAGACCGTGCTCGAGATGCAGCGCCTGCTGTCCGACGCCGAAGGCGCCATCGAAATGCAGTTCGCGAACAACCAGGCCAAGTTCAGCTTCGGCGGCATGGAGTTCGTCACCAAGCTGGTCGAAGGCAAGTTCCCCGACTACAACCGCGTGATTCCGAAGAACCACAAGAACACCGTCACGCTCGGCCGCGCGCCGCTGCTGGCCAGCCTGCAGCGCACCGCCATCCTGACCAGCGAAAAGTTCAAGGGCGTGCGCCTGAACATCGAGCCGGGCACGCTGCGCATTGCATCGAACAATGCCGAGCAGGAAGAAGCCCAGGACGAGCTCGACATCGACTACGGCGGCGACGCCATCGAAATCGGCTTCAACGTCACCTACCTGATCGACGCTCTGTCGAACATGGACCAGGACATGGTCAAGCTGGACCTTGCCGACTCCAACAGCTCGGCCTTGTTAACCATCCCCGAGAACGCATCTTTCAAGTACGTCGTGATGCCGATGCGTATCTAGCAGACAGACAACAAAGCGCCTTGCGCAGACAACCCGCGGCCCTCCGCGGGTTTGCGCTTTCAAGAGGCGGCGAATTGAGTTCTTGAGAGCCCGAAAAATCACGTCAATGCCGTGAGAGAGATAGAGGAATATCGAATGAGTGCAGAAGAAAACAAGCCCGAAGTCCCGCACACCGAGCCGGTCTACACGCCTGAAGTCCAGGTGGTCGCGCCCGAGGTCATCCTGGCCGACACCAGCTACGGTGAAGGCGCGATCACGATCCTGGAAGGGCTTGAAGCCGTGCGCAAGCGCCCCGGCATGTACATCGGCGACACCTCCGACGGCACGGGCCTGCACCACCTGGTGTTCGAAGTGGTGGACAACTCCATCGACGAAGCGCTCGCGGGCCATTGCGACGACATCGTCGTCACGATCCACAGCGACAACTCCATCTCCGTCACCGACAACGGCCGCGGCATCCCGACCGGCGTGAAGATGGACGACAAGCACGAGCCCAAGCGCTCGGCCGCCGAAATCGCGCTCACCGAGCTGCACGCCGGCGGCAAGTTCAACCAGAACAGCTACAAGGTCTCGGGCGGCCTGCACGGCGTGGGCGTGTCCTGCGTGAACGCGCTGAGCGTGAAGCTGCGCCTGATCGTGCGCCGCGAAGGCAAGATCCACGAGCTCGAATTCAGCCGCGGCTTCGTGCAGAACCGCCTCTTGGAGACGGTGAACGGCTTCGAGGTCTCGCCCATGAAGATCATCGGCGACACCGACAAGCGCGGCACCGAAGTGCACTTCCTGCCCGACACGGAAATCTTCAAGGAAAACAACGATTTCCACTACGAGATCCTCTCCAAGCGCCTGCGCGAGCTGAGCTTCCTGAACAACGGCGTGCGCATCCGCCTCCTGGATGAGCGCACCGGCAAGGAAGACGACTTCTCGGGTGCCGGCGGCGTGCGCGGCTTCGTGGAATTCATCAACAAGGGCAAGACCGTCCTGCATCCGAACTCGTTCTATGCAGCGGGCGAGAAGCCGGCCGACACCTACGGCGGCATCCCCGGCACGCACATCGGCGTGGAAGTGGCGATGCAGTGGAACAGCGGCTACAACGAGCAGGTGCTGTGCTTCACCAACAACATCCCGCAGCGTGACGGCGGCACCCACCTCACCGGCCTGCGCGCCGCGATGACCCGGGTCATCAACAAGTACATCGAAGAGAACGAATTCGCGAAAAAGGCGAAGGTCGAGGTCACCGGCGACGACATGCGCGAAGGCCTGTGCTGCGTGCTGAGCGTGAAGGTGCCAGAGCCCAAGTTCTCCAGCCAGACCAAGGACAAGCTGGTCTCCAGCGAAGTGCGCGCGCCGGTGGAAGACATCGTCGGCCGCCTGCTGACCGACTACCTGCAGGAGCGTCCGAACGACGCCAAGATCATCTGCGGCAAGATCGTCGAGGCCGCCCGTGCCCGCGAAGCCGCCCGCAAGGCCCGCGAAATGACGCGCCGCAAGGGCGTGCTCGACGGCATGGGCCTGCCCGGCAAGCTGGCCGACTGCCAAGAGAAGGATCCCGCCTTGTGCGAGGTCTACCTGGTGGAGGGCGACTCCGCCGGCGGCTCCGCCAAGCAGGGCCGCGACCGGAAGTTCCAGGCCATCCTGCCGCTGCGCGGCAAGATCCTGAACGTGGAGAAGGCACGCTACGAGAAGCTGCTCACCAGCAATGAAATTCTCACGATGATCACGGCGCTGGGCACCGGCATCGGCCGCGCGGGCGCGACGACCTCGGGCGGCGGTGCGGACGACTTCAACGTCGCCAAGCTGCGTTACCACCGCATCATCATCATGACCGACGCCGACGTCGACGGCGCCCACATCCGCACGCTGCTGCTCACCTTCTTCTACCGGCAGATGCCGGAGCTGGTCGAGCGCGGCCACATCTACATCGCGCAGCCGCCGCTCTACAAGGTGAAGGTCGGCAAGGAAGAGCAGTACCTGAAGGACGGCCCCGCGCTCGATGCCTTCCTGCTCAAGGTGGCGCTGAAGGACGCGCGCATCGAGACCGGCGGCGCCGGCTCCACCACACTCTCGGGCGACACCCTGGGCGAACTGGCGCGCAAGCACCAGGTGGCCGAGGCCGTGATTGCGCGCCTGCGCAACTTCATGGACGCCGAGGCCCTGCGCGCCATCGCCGACGGCGTGGCGCTCGACCTGGACACCACGCCCGCCGCCGAAGCCTCGGCCGTGGCGCTGCAGGCCAAGCTGCGCGAGCTCAACACGACGGGCATCCCGGCCGAGGTGAGCAGCGAATTCGACGCCCGCACCGACAAGCCGCTCTTGCGCATCAGCCGCCGCCACCACGGCAACATCAAGAGCAGCGTGCTCACGCAGGACTTCGTGCACGGCGCCGACTACGCGGCGCTGGCCGAAGCGGCCAACACCTTCCGCGGCCTCCTGAGCACCGAAGGCGCGCTGGTCAAGCGCGGTGAGGGCGAGCGCGCCAAGGAAGAAAAGGTCGACGACTTCCGCCAGGCCATGAAGTGGCTGATCAGCGAAGCCGAACGCGCCACCTCGCGCCAGCGCTACAAGGGCCTGGGCGAGATGAACCCCGAGCAGCTGTGGGAAACCACCATGGACCCGACCGTGCGCCGCCTCTTGCGCGTGCAGATCGACGACGCGATCGAAGCGGATCGCGTGTTCACGATGCTGATGGGGGACGAGGTGGAGCCGCGGCGGGAGTTCATTGAGCAGAACGCGCTGCGGGCGGCGAATATCGACGTTTGAAGTTGCAGGTGTCGGTCTTCGCGCCGGCCTTCGGCAGCAGCATCTGTACGTTGGCCTGCAGGGACAATTGGCACTTCATCTGAAAGTGCCTGCGCCCATGCCGTCTACGCCGTACCTGCTCCTTTCCCTCGCGGATCATCGGTCGACGTCGCTGGAATCCGGGCAGCACGGTGGATCGCAAGACAGCTACCTGCGCTGTCTCAACATCGCCGGCCGGTGGGCCGTCCATGGCACGACCCATTCACCGCTTCTCGTGTGGCATCCGGCACAGGCCGGCGAAGCGCATGCGGCCGCCGAGCGATCCACCAGGATTCGCCACCGCCGCGTCGAAGTGGTGACGCGCAGCGATTCCACATGGGAAGAGGGTCGCGAGATCCAGGTGTTCACCGATGCACTCGAACCGGCGCTTCTTGGGCATATCGCCCCCAGCGAAGCCAGGGCTCGCCGATTGCGCACCGAAACCGAAAAGCTGGAGGCGTTCTGCCTGGTCGTTCGCCGGGCCTCGACCGCAACGAACCATGAGGCATTTGTCGAGGTCAGTCGCGCGGCGGCAAAGGCACTGCAAGCCAGGTTCGGCGGCGGATCGATCACCTCGGCCTCTGCCTGGCTCGCGGGGCACAAGGGGCAGGAAGCGCTGCAGAGTGTCCTGGCCGGCGAAGTCGAATTGACCGGATCGCTCTCGATACGGCAGATCGTCGAGACGGCCGGGCTGGCGCGAGAGGCCGAGCGTCTGCGCGAGGAAGCGGAGAATCCGCGCGATCGCCAATGACCGCCCTTTGGCCCGCCCGCCTGGTGTTCGCCTTGGCCGCGATGATGGCCGGGGCCGCATGCCCCGCGATGACGCAATGCCCACCGGAGGCCCGGTGCGAGGTGCCGATCGAATACGCCACCATGATGTACACCATGTTGGTTTCTTTCTCGAACGCATGCGCGAAGTCCGACCCATCCAACGCTGAACGCTATTCGGCCGCACTTTCGGCGATGTTCCGGAACGATGAGGAGACCATCGCTCGCGTGAAGGCAGACGCCAGGTTCGCGGACATCTTGCGCAAAACCGAGGTGTCCGTGGCGAAGATGACGCCGGAGGAACTCCATCGGGAGTGCGTCAGCCTTCTCAAGGGTTCCGATCAGCCAGCCCGGTAAAGGGCAGGCCTCTGCGGCCCGCCGATCGGGTGAGCCTCGAGGCCGGGAATGCAGCAGGCGAGACGCACCGACGCGCACCACAGGAGGCCGGACTTCGAGGTGCAGGCCATGCACCCGCGTGGCTCAGCCCCCAAAAACGTTGCGTCTCAGGGTTTCCGTGAAGTCGGCGTCCGAAACCGGCCGCGACGCCCGTCACACAGCCGTCATCAGCTATTAAAACAATAGCGTTCAACTCTGTTTCGAGGATCGTTCCTCGTAAACGCTATATCTAGCCCGACTCTTGCTAAGCAAAATCCTCGACGGATTTCACGTCATGCAAGATCGAGGACAACAAGCAATGAACCCTATGCGTCTCCGGCGGCCCCTGGCCGCTTTGGTACTGGGCGGTACAGCGGCATTCCTCGGCGCCGTTTTGCCGGCCCACGCTTTCTCGAACCCGCCCATCCAGGTGGCGCAGGGCATCGAGTACATGTGCGGCGGCGCAGCCAAGGGCGAGGCCGACTTCATGGAAATGGTGGCGCCGCGCTGGGCCGCGACGATCGAGCTGGGCGTGAGCGACGGCAAGGGCGCGCAGCTTCTCGGCTTCCCGGCCAAGGCCTCGGTCCAGATCCGCCAGAAATACACCGGCCAGGCGGTGATGGACGTGGAGACGCAGGCGCCCTACATGCTCGCGCGCCTCAACCCGGGTGCCTACGACGTGAACGTCACGCTGGGCGGGCTCACGCTCACGCAGTCGCTGATCGTGATTGCCGGTTCGCCGGCGCGCGCGTCGTTCCTCTGGCCGTCGAACTTCGACATGGCCTCGGTCACGCCGCCGATGCCGCAGACGCAGGCGCTGGCGCAGACCTCCGCGGCCCGCTGAGCGAGCCTCGCATCACGGCCGCATTCGCGGCCAGTGGTCAGCCTTTTCTAAGTCGAGCGCCGCACATTGGCGGCGTGGCTTTCGCCATCACGACCTGGAAAGGATTCAAGACCATGACCTCCCGTTTTTCTTCTTCCTCGAGCACGCGGCCGCTGGCGGCCTTCATGTTGTGCGGCGCCGTGCTGCTGGGGGCGCTGTCGTCGGCGCACGCGACGGTGAATCCGCCGATCTACATGGCGCACGGCGTCGAATACATGAGCGGCGGCATCGGCAGCGATGAAGCGCAATTGATGGAGACGGTGTCGCCGCGCTGGCCCGCCACCTTCGAATTCGCGGTCAAGGACCACAAGGGCAGCGCCGACTTCGCCGCCGGCGTGCACGTCACGGTGCGCGACGGCAGCGGCACCGCGCTGCTCGACAACGTGGTGTCGGGCGGCCCGTTCATGGTGGCGCGGCTGGAACCGGGCACCTACGAAGTCGAGGCGCGCATCGGCAGCCAGACGCTCAAGCAGTCGGTGACGGTGCCGCACGGCGCATCGGCCAAGGCCATCTTCGAATGGCCGGCGGGCACCGACATGGCCTCGGCGGGCACGCGCACGGTGCAGTGACGCGGCGCCGCCGGTGGTCGGCGCCGCTCGCAGCGACCGCGAACTTCTGACGTTCGTCAAGCCACGGCGCCCGCTATCCGGGCGTCGTGCGCTATAGAAAAAATAGCGAATGTGGCACCCTCGGGTGCCTTGAATGCACGGCATGCGCCTTGCAGGTGGTGTATCCCGGGCAGTGCCCGAACCCATTGCCCCGATGCCGATCCGCCCCCTGAGCGCCCTCACCGCGCTGCTGCACATCTACATAGCGCTGCGCCTCGTGCCGGCGCTGGCCATGCTCACGCCCGTGTGGCCGCTGGCGCTGGTGTTGCTGGTGGTGTCGGCGCTCACGATCCCGCTGCCTTTTGTCTCGCGCCGCATCTCGGCGAACGCCTCGGTGGGCGAGGTGCTCAAGTGGGTCGGGCTGATCAGCATGGGCTGGTTCTCGTCGATGTTCGTGCTGACGCTGGTGCGCGACGCCGGCCTGCTGCTCACCTGGCTGGCGGGCGCGCTGGGCTTTGTGCAGGTGCGCTGGAATGCGCTCTTGCCGTGGAGCGCGCTGGCGGTGCTGGCAATGGCCACGGGTACATCGCTTGTCGGCTTCATCAACGCGCGCCGCACGGCGAGCGTGAAGCGCGTCGAGGTGCCGATCCGCGGGCTGCCGTCGGCGCTCGAGGGCTTCACGATCGCGCAGCTCAGCGACATCCACGTCGGGCCGACGATCCGCAGCGCCTACATCCAGCGCATCGTCGACGCGGTGAACCGGCTCGGCGCCGACGCGATCGCGATCACCGGCGACCTCGTGGACGGCACGGTGCCCGAACTGCGCGAACACATCGCGCCGCTGGCGGGGCTGCGCGCGCGCCACGGCACCTTCGTGGTCACGGGCAACCACGAGTACTACGCGGGCGCGCATGCGTGGATCGACGAGCTGCGCCGGCTCGGGCTGAAGGTGCTGCTCAACGAGCATGTGGTGCTGCAGACGCGCAATGTGCGCGGCGCGCAGACCGATGAAGAACTGTTCGAAAGCGCATTGGTGCTGGCCGGCGTGACCGACTTCACCGCCGGGCACTTCGACGCGGCGCATGCGAGCGATCCGCACCTGGCGCTGTTCGATGCGCCGCCGCTGGTGCACACGCGCGTGCTGCTGGCGCACCAGCCGCGCAGCGCGACGGTGGCGGCCGCGGCGGGCTACCAGCTGCAGCTGTCGGGCCACACGCATGGCGGCCAGTTCTTTCCGTGGAACCTGTTCGTGCCGATGCAGCAGCCCTTCACGGCGGGCCTGCACCGGCTGCACGACATGTGGATCTATGTGAGCCGGGGCACCGGCTACTGGGGCCCGCCGAAGCGCTTTGGCGCGCCTTCGGAAATCACGCTGCTGACGCTGGTGCCCGCGCGGCCCTGAAGGCGCCGCGCTTCTCTCCCGTCAGGATTGCAGCTGGGCCAGCCGCCGCGCGTTCGACGTGGCCGCGGCGTGGATGGGCTTGAGCCCTTCGCGGGCGATGCGGGCGGCAATGCCGGAGAGCTGGCTGGCCGTGCTCGCCGTGCGGGTCGCGGTCTGCACGAAGGCATCGCTGCGCGCGGCCGCCTGCGCGGGGGTGACGCTGCCGGCCATCGAGAAGAAGGCCGTCGTACCCTGAAGCCATTGCTGCAGCGCTTTGTTGGCCAGCGAGAAATGGCTGCTGTGCCACTGCTTGACCATCGCCATGCCCGATTCGCTGGCCGCGGCGAGCTTCTCGTGCCCCATGAGCTGGAACTCCGCGAGGTCGGCCGCGCTGGGCGTGAGCCCGGCCCTGGCGATGCGCTCGGTCCGCATGCGGATCACCGAGCCGGAGGACAGCAGCATCTCGTTGGTCTTGAGGGCCAGGTCGAGCCACTGCATGAGCGGATTGGCCAGACGGGCGGTGGTACTGAGAGATGACATATGGGGCCGATGCGTGGGGGGAGGAGAACCCACTATAGGCCTCGACCGTTTCGATTGCTGCAGCGCAGCAATACCAATCTGCATTCTTGTTGAACAAGTCCTACCTTTGGATGTGGAAATTACGTGCTGCGCCCGCGCCGGACGCTGGAGAAAGTAAATATTTGGACTTTCTCTCATCATCCGCATCGAGCGCTCACAACATGAAAAAAAGTTCTTGCACGCCCCTGCGTGCCGCCGTGTTCGCAAGCCTTCTCGGCTTGCTCGGCACGGCGGCCCATGCTTCTGGCGACGACACCCGCGGCATCTACATCGACGGCGGTCACGCACGGCACGGGGAAAAGGGCGACACCAACTCGGTCAGCGTCGGCATGACGGTGCCGTGGTCGTTCAGCGAAAGGCCACAAGGCAGCCCGTTCTCCTCGTACCTCGACTTCTACATAAGCAACTGGCATGCGCGCCCCCTCGACGACGGCCCGCGCAATTTCGTCCAGATCGGCGCGATCTACACCTTGCGCTACCGCTTCGGCGACGGCGCATCGCCCTGGTTCGCCGAAGGTGGCGTCGGCGCGACCTTGATGGACCACGTCTACCGCACGCCCGATCGCAGCTTCAGCACGGCCTTCCAGTTCACCGAGGTGCTCGGCATCGGGCGCAGCTTCGGTGACAACGGGGCGCACGAGGTCTCGCTGCGGGTGCAGCATGTCTCGAACGGTGGCATCAAGAAGCCCAACCCGGGCGAGACGTTCCTGCGGCTGCGCTACACCTACCACTTCTGAAAGCTAGGCCAGACGACGACGGCGGCGCACGCGCATCTCCATGACCAGGTAGGCGCCCAGCGCAACCGCCAGCGGCAGCAGGTAGTAGAGCCCCCGGTAAGCCAGCAGCGCCCCGAGCAGCGTGGCTTCGGGCACCTGGTACGACAGCAGCGCGACGAACACCGCCTCGAGCACGCCGAGCCCCGCCGGCACATGCGTGACGACACCGGCCACCGCCGCCACCAGCAGCACCGCGAGCACATGCGGATAGCCGACCTGGCCCTGCAGCAGCAGCCAGATCACGCCGCCCATCAGCGACCAGTTGAGGCACGACATCGCCAGCTGCAGCAGCGCCATCGCGAGCCCCGGTGTCTTGAACGCATGGCCGCGCACGCGCCAGACGCGTCCGGCCGAGAAAGCGCACAACGCCAGGTAGCCTGCCGACACCGCCAGCAGCACCGCGCCGAGCACGCGCAGGCCCTCGCTGCCGATCTTCCATTCGGGCGGCAGCGTCATCGGCCAGAAAGAGAAGGCCGCGCCGGCCACCACCAGGTAGCCGAGCCAGTTGGTCAGCATGCTGAAGCCCAGCACGCGGGTGATGGTCTCGTTGCCCAGGCCCAGGCGCGAATAGAGCCGGTAGCGAAAGGCCACGCCGCCGACCAGCGAGCCGAAGTTCAGGTTGAAGGCGTAGCTGATGAAGGTCACGCCCATCACGGAGCCGGCGCCGAGCTTGTGCTTCGTGAGATGCCGGCCGAGCAGGTCATAGGTGCTGTAGAGCGCGAAGCTGCATGCGGCCAGCGCGCCGGCCGCCAGGAGCGTGATCGCGGGCAGCGCGCGAATCGCCTCGAGCACCTCGCCCCAGTCGATGGCGCGCGCCTGGTTCACCAGCAGCCAGACGACGAGCCCGAAGAAGCCCCACACGACCACCCGGCGGGCCCAGGGCCACCAGGATTGGCGAGCGAGGGCCATCGTGGTCATCGGTTCATGGGCCTCATGCCGCTTCCGTCGGCGTGGCACCGCCGGCGTGCTCGTTGTTCTTCTGCCGTTCGGCCAGATCGGTCGCCTCGGCGGGCGTCAGGCGCGGCACATGGCGCGGCAGGCGGTCCAGCCACGCGGGATACCAGCGCAGGAAGTGGAAGATGAAGAAGCTGCGCACCAACCGCCACCCGCTCCATTCGCTCGCGAGGTCGGCCGTGTCGATCTGCTTGCAGCTGTGCTGCATGAGCTGTTCCATGCGCTGCCACAGCACCTCGTTGAAGGCCTTGTCGCGCACGACCACGTTGGCTTCGAGGTTGAGCGACAGGCTCAGCGGATCGAGGTTGCTCGAGCCCACCGTGCTCCAGCGGTCGTCCATCAGCGCGACCTTGCCGTGCAGCGGACGGTCGCAGTACTCGTAGATGCGAACGCCCGCGTGCAGCAGGTGGTGGTACAGCATGCTTGCCGCGGTCTTCACGATCGGCATGTCGGGCTCGCCCTGCAGGATGAGCCGCACGTCCACGCCACGGCGCGCCGCGCGCCGCA
Source organism: Variovorax sp. RKNM96 (assembly GCF_017161115.1). Lineage (GTDB taxonomy): Bacteria > Pseudomonadota > Gammaproteobacteria > Burkholderiales > Burkholderiaceae_C > Variovorax. Next base: position 12,231 of record NZ_CP046508.1, read on the forward strand.
GTTCCTTGATGAGCCGGTAGCCCGGAAAGAAATACGCGTTGGCGATCACGATGCGCTCGCGCGCCGAGCGGATCGCGGCGCGGTAGTGGCGCTCGATGTCGTTGGTGTGGCGGCGGTTGTCGCGCGTCACGAAGATTGCGTCGGCTTCGCCGGCCGCGTTCTCGCGCACCGGCGGCGCCTGCTTGAGCCGGCGGCGGAACCACCCCGCGCCCTTGCCGCCGACGGCGATGGCACGCAGCACGAACTGGTGGATCTCCGCCACGATCGGACCGGCGAGTTCCACCGCATAGTCCTGCTTGGCCTTGGGGCCGAAGTCGAGCAGGTGGTCGGCCGAGTAGTTGATGCCGCCCACGAACGCGCGTTCGCCGTCGACCACCACGATCTTGCGGTGCATGCGGCGGAAGACGTTCAGCCGCTGCCCCAGGAAACGCTGGCCGGGGTCGAACACCCGCACCTTCACGCCGACCGAGGTCAGCCCCTCGATGAATTCGCGCGAGAGGTCGGGCGAGCCGAAGCCGTCGATCATCAGGTCGACCTTCGCGCCGCGTTGTGCTGCTTCGCGCAGCGCCGCGTGCAACGCAAGGCCCACCTTGTCCTCGAACAGGATGAAGGTCTCGACGATCACTTCGCGCTGCGCCGCGCGAATCGCATCGAACACGCGCGGAAAGAACTCCTCGCCGTTCTCGAGCAGCTCGATGCGATTCCCGCCGACCCAATGGTTGCCGTTGCTCATGGTGTCGCCCGCTTCAGAGATCGATGTCCGCCACCAGCGGGGCGTGGTCCGAGAGATGCGACCAGGGCCTGCGCGGCAGCACCACCGGCGCGTGGACGCCGGCGTTGCGCACATAGATGCGGTCCAGCGGCAGCACCGGGAAGCGCGCCGGGAAGGTCCTGGCGGCGCGCCCGGTGGCATGCACGAACACTTCGCGCAATGCGGCGCCTTGCGCCAGCACCTCGTGCGCGCGGCCGCGCCAGTCGTTGAAGTCGCCGGCGACGATCAGCGGCGCATCGGCCGGCACTTCGTCGCGCACGATGTGGCAAAGTAACTCCAACTGCTGCTGACGGTGCGCTTCGGCCAAACCCAGATGGGCGCAGATCACATGCACATCGACCGTGCGGCCCGGCAGGCGCAGCACGCAGTGCAGCAGGCCACGCTTCTCGGGGCCACTCACCGACACGTCGTGGTTGCGGAAATGCACGATCGGAAACTTGGACAGCACCGCGTTGCCGTGGTGCCCCTTCGGATACACGGCGTTGCGGCCATAGGCGAACTGCGGCCACATGGTGTCGGCGAGGAATTCGTAGTGCGGCGCCTCCGGCCAATTGCTCACCTTGCGCGAGTGGCGGGAGTGCGTGCCCAGCACTTCCTGCAGGAACACCACGTCGGCGCCCACTGTGCGCACGGCATCGCGCAACTCGGGAAGGATGAACTTGCGGTTGAGCGCGGTGAAACCCTTGTGGGTGTTCACCGTCATGACCTTGAGCGAGGTCGGCGCAGGCGCGGCTGCAGCGGGGATCGGGGAGGTGGAAGACATCGGTCCTGGCGTTGTACGTTGCCATGCGGCCTGTGCCTGTAGGAACGCGCCACCTTCTTCCGTGCCGTTCTCCGCGCCTTTCGCACGTGGGAGGCCGGCTCCTACAGGCAGGCCTGCCGCACCCCGACACGGGCCGCTTCGAGGGCCTCCTACGGTGATTTCAGGGCTGGCGACAAGGCGGTCCAAGGTTCTCCATTCACATCACCATCCGAGACAAGCAAAGGAACACACCATGAAGCAGCAAACAGCTATTTTTCGAAGTGCGGTGCTCGCCGTGCTGATGGCCGCGGCCGGCGGTGCCATGGCCCAGGCCACGTCCATCCCCGCGCAGCCCGACCCGTCCGTAGGCGGCGAGGCCAGCACGATGACGCCGGCCGGCGTGGCCAATCCGCCGCAGCGCCCCGACAACTCGATGCCCGCCTCCCGCGAAGCAGTAAAGGCCGAGGCGCGCGTGCAGAACCGCAACAACGCCAACAGCATGGTGCCCAAGGGCGAGGCGACGACCACCGTCAACCACCAGCCCAATGCGATGCCGCAACCGACCGGCGAGATGTCGCGCGCGGAAGTCAGCCAGCAGGCGCGCAAGGTGAAGCCGCGCTTCGGCGAGAAGGGCGAGCGTCCGGCGGTGCCGACCAACCCGACCGAAAAGACGGGTACGCCGCAGTAAGCAGGCACGGCGCCGACTCAAGAAAGAAATAAAGCCCGCAGCGCACAAGGCGCTGCGGGCTTTTTAACGGGCCGCCGTCACCGGCGACTGGCGACTCAGCTCTTGACGGGTGCTGCGTCGCGCGGGCCACCGTGGTGGCCGTGACCGCGATGGAAACGGCCGCCAGCGTGCACGGTTTCCGCATCGAAGGTCTTCTGCTGCTCCGGCGTCAGCGCGGCGTAGAAGGTCTTCGTGGCGTCGGCGCGCTTGGCGAACATCGCGCTGCGCTCGGCCTGGCGGGCCTGCATGCGTTCCAGGCGCTCGGGCGTGGTCAGCTTGGCGAACTCGGCGCGGTCCATGCGATGTGGACGGGCACCGGCCGGCGGCTGGTTGGCCGTGGTGTAGGTGGTCCACGCGCCTTCCTGCGCGGCGGTCAGCTTGAGCTTGTCCTTCAGCGCGGCGAGGCGCTTGGCACGGTGCTCCTTCATGCGCTCCATGCGCTGGGCCGGGTCCATGCGCTTGTGCTGCGCCTTGGGCGCGGCGGTGGTGTCGGCCTGGGCCACGGTGGCGGCAGGTGCCGGTGCGGTGGTGGCGGCCGGCGCTTGAGCGAAGGCACCCGAAGAGGCGAGGGCAGCGGAGCCCAGGAGGCTGGCCCAGACGATGCGTTGGCGAAGAGAAATCATGAGAAGTGCTTCCTTTCGAAGAAGCCCGCCACCGATGGGCAGCAGGTGAAGCGAAGTGTGGAAGACCTCTGTATCGCCTCCGTTAGCCTGAAGTGAGCTTGCGTAAAGAATGGTGAATCGCGCCCTCGCGCGCAACGCGTCCGCGTGGTTTTTTACTTGGGCCGAGGACGCTTCAGGCCCCGGTCAGGTGCCTGCAGCTTGCCGGCGCGCAACTCGCCCACCGCACAGGCGACGGCGCGCGCCACGTTGCGCACTTCTTCCTGCACATCGGCGTCTTCGTCGAGCGTGTCATGGCTGGTGGCATAGGGCTCGAAGTAGCCGATGTAGCGGTCCAGGCGCGACTGCGTGCCCGCATCGACCAGGCCCATCCAGTCGAGCCAGTCGGTGAGGTTGCGTCGCAGGCTCTCGACACCGGCCACGTCGCCGTGCACCACCACGCCGTAGACGCGGCCGTCCAGGTGCTTGGGATAGCCCCATCCCTCGAGTTCGAGCGCCTTGGCTTCCGCGGGCTTCTTGCCGTGCGTGCTGGTGGGGTCGGGGTTGCCGCCGTCGGCGCACACCAGCCGGTCGATCATCAGCTTCAACGGGCTGGTGGCCTGGTACCAGTGCGTGGGCGTGAGCAGGATCACGCCGTGCGCGGCGACCCAGCGCTCGTAGATCTCGTTCATCCAGTCACCGGTCTGGCGCAGCGAATGGTTGGGGTAGCAGCTGCAGGGCCAATGGCACAGCGGCATGGCGGTGGACACGCAACCCTTGCAGGGATGGATCTGCCGCCCGTATTCCGACGTGACGAGGCTCAGGTCGAGCACGTCGGCCTCGATGCCGCTGCCTTCGAGCACTTCCTGCGCGAGCCCCGCGAGGCGCCATGTCTTGGAGACCTCGCCGGGGCAGGTGCCGTCGTTGCGCGGGGAACCATTGATCAGCAGCACGCGCGAACGCGTCTGCGGCTGACCCCACGCCGCCTGCGCGGCATCGATGCGCGCCTTGGCTTCGAGCCAGTCGACGGAGAGGTCGTAGTCGGGGTCCGCATACCCGGGCCCGGCCTTGCGCGTGAGGGGCGCCTTGCGGCCTTCCTGGTAAGCCTCCCACGCGATCAGCTCGATGCGCTCGAGCGAACCCGCCTCAGCCTTGAACGCCGGGTCCTGGAAGGGCTGCATGAAGCGGTCATGGAACTGGGCGCGTTGCAGCGTGTCGGGCGCCTGTCCTTTGCGGATCGTGGGGGGCATGGGCGCAATCTAGGCGCCGCATGCCGTGGCGCGGCCTGCACCGCGATGCCGACTTTCGGTAGGTCCGCGACTACAGCGGCTCAGCCGAGCTGGCCGTTCTGGAAGTCGTGCACCGCCTGCTTCACTTCTTCCTGCGTGTTCATCACGAACGGGCCGTATTGCGCGATGGGTTCGTGCAGCGGCCGGCCCGCGATCAGCAGCGCGCGGGCCGGGCTGTGGTTGGTGGCGCCCGCGCGCAGCACCACGCCGTCGCTGCCGGCGTCGTTGGCGAGGATCGCCATGCGGCGCGTCGGCACTTCGCTGCCCGCGATCCAGAGCGATTCGCGGAACACGTAGACCAGCACGTTGTGGTCCGGGGGCAGCGGCTGCGCGAACTCGGCGCCCGGCGGCAGCGTGATGTCCAGGTAGAGCGGCTCGGTGTGTTCGCGCAGCACTGCGCCGTCGATGCCATGGCTGGTGCCGGCGATCACGCGCACATGCACGCCTTCGGCGGTGGTGTATTCGGGGATCTCTTCGCTCTGGATGTCGCGGTACCAGGGGTCGCGCATCTTGTCCTTGGCGGGCAGGTTGAGCCAGAGCTGAAAGCCTTCCATGAGGCCCTCTTCCTGTTCGGGCAGCTCGCTGTGCACGAGGCCGCGGCCGGCGGTCATCCACTGCACGCCGCCGTTCTCGAGCAGCCCTTCGTGGCCCGCGCTGTCGCGGTGTCGCATGCGGCCCGCGATCATGTAGGTGACGGTTTCGAAGCCCCGGTGTGGATGGTTCGGAAAGCCGCCGATGTAGTCGCCCGGGTTGTCGCTGCCGAAGGCGTCGAGCATCAGGTACGGATCGAGCCGTTTCTGCAGCGGCTGCTGCAGCACGCGGGTGAGTTTGACGCCGTCGCCGTCGCTGGTGGAGACACCGGCCACGATGTGGTCGAGGCCGCGGGGCGCGACAACGGGTTCAGTGGGGTGGTTGGCGTTTTTCTTCATGCGGCCCATGGTGTCACCAACCCCCTGACCGCGCCACCGGTGGGGATGAGCGCATCCTTGTCAGCCGGCAGCCTGAAATTTCGCCCGCATGTGCTCCGGATACCACTGGGTGAAGCGAATTGCGCCCACGATCGCCGCGACCGTCACCGCAATGCCCACCCACAAGGGCAGCACGGGCATGTAGATCATGGCCACGTCCGCCAGCACCATGAGCGCGAAGGCGACGGCCCATGCGGCGGTGATGACGTTGTTGACCAGCCGGAAGCCCGGCCGCGTCCACACCTCGGGCGGCGTCCGTTCCTTGGCGTACTGCAGCGTGAAGGGCTGGCCGATGAGCATCGAGGCCAGCACCACGATCAGGAGCCCCGCGTCGACGCGCAGGCGCACGCCCAGCAGCGACCACTCGGTGTGCGCCACGAGCGCGTAGACCGCAAGCCCGCCGAACAGCAGCACGGTACCGATCTCCAGCACCTTGACCGTGCGCCCGGGCGTGAGCCAGTCGCGCACCAGGAAAGCCGCCGACAGCAGCGCCGCCGCGCACAACGCGGGCACGACGCCGAGGACGCGGTCGAACACCGCAAAGACGATGAAGGGCAGGAAGGCCAGCAGCATGCTCATGTGCGTTCTCCAAACCAGTTGCCGTGAAAGCCGACCGGCACGCGGTGCGGCAGCGACGCCGTGCAGACCGGCCCCTTGGCGACCGCGCGGGCATCGAAGATCACGAGGTCGCTGGTGTTGGTCGCGCCGCGCCACACGGTGGCAAGCAGCCAGCCGTCGCCTTCTTCCGCATCGGGCGAGCGGGGGACGAAGACGCCTTCCGACACCACGTCGGGCGCGGGGAACATGTACATGTCGCGCTCGGCCTTCTTCGTGTGGTCGATATGGAGCAGGCCCGCGTAGAGGCGCGGCGGCCCGTCGGGCGTCGCTTCCGCGTGGCACGCATACCAGCCGTGGCGGTAGGGCAGGCCGGCAAAGCGTTCGTCGATGCGCGGGAACTCGCCCGGGATTTCCGCGAGCCGCGTCCGCGTGAATTCGCGCGACGGGTTCGACAGGTCGAACTGCCAGCGCACCAGCCAGCTCGGCGACGGCGCATCGCTCACGGGCGAGCCATCGGGCTTCGGAAAGAGGGGCGGCGTGTCGAACTGGAACACGTCGGCGAACAGGCTGCCATCGGCCTCCCAGGCGTTCATGACGTGGAACGCGTAGCAGCTCGGTCCGCGCCACCAGACGATGTCGGCCGTGCTGCCGTCGCGCGGCATCAGGCCGACACGGGTGCCGTACTCGGGCTCCCAGGCATAGGGCGGGCGGCCGCTCTGGGCGCGCTCCATGCTGGCGGTAAGCGGCATGACGGGGAACATCACGTAGCGGTCGGTCGCCATGAAGTCGTGGACCATGCTGGCGTAGGGCGCCTCGAAGTGCTCGAAGCGGGTGACGCGGCCTTCCGGCGAGATCACGCCGAAGCTCATGCCGTTCGAGAGGCGCGCCGGCGTGCCGTAGCCGAAGAACAGCAGCTCGCCGGTGCGAGGGTCGGTCTTCGGATGGGCGGTGAAATTGCCGCTCAGGCCGCCGTCGAAATCGGTGGCGCCCAGGGTGGCGAGCGTGGGCAGCTCGAAGCCGATGGGCAGATGCGCCTCTTCGAGCGCCAGCAACCGGCCGGCATGGGCGATCACGTTGGTGTTGCCCGTGCCGTCGTGCTTGGGCGGAGGTCCGTCGCTGGCGGTCGCTTTCTGGAAGCTGCTGGTCAGGTCCCGCCCTTCGGTGGCGGCGCGCCAGAGGTCGGTGCGCAGCCAGCGGTTGCGGTAATGCACTTGACCATCGGCCAGGGTGAACGAATGCAGCATCCCGTCGCCCGCGAACCAGTGCGCCTTGGGGTCAGGCACCACCGGGTTCGGGCCGTTGCGCACCAGCGTGCCGCGAAGGCCCTCGGGCAAGGCGCCCTGCAGGGGCAGCGGGCCGAGCGCCGTCTCGAAGTCGATCGGAGCCATGTTGGGCGGCGGCGCGTTGCGAGGGAGGGTGAGGGTGATGTCGTTCATCGGGGCTCCTGGGGGTTCGATGGAAGGTCGTCCGAATATCTTTCCAGTGGAAATATCAATGAGCCCGCGCATGATGTCAAGGAATTTTTCCAGTGGTAAGATTTTTGGCCTCCTCGTTGCCGCCGTCGCTTTTTTCGCTTTCCCATGACCACCGAAACCCCGTCCAAGCGCTACCACCACGGCTCGCTGCCCGAGGCGCTGCTGGCCGCGGCCGAGGCGGTGCTGCTGCGCGACGGCATTTCCGGCCTGGGCCTGCGGGCCATTGCGCGGGAAGCAGGGGTGTCGCACACGGCGCCCAAGCACCACTTCGGCGACATGACGGGATTGGTGAGCGAGCTGGCTGCGGCCGGTTTCCGGCGCCTCACCGACGCCATGCGCACCGCCGCGCCCGAAGTCGCCGACGTGCCCGAACGCCGCAACGCCATCGCGCGCGCCTATGTGCACTTCGCCAACGACAACGCGGCGATGTTCGGGCTGATGTTCCGCAACGACATGATCGACATGCGGCGCCCCGCGCTGCACACAGCCGCCCGCGAGGCAATGCGCGTGATGGCCGCGATCATCGGCGGGAGACCGGAAACCCAGGGGGAAGCGTCGGCGTCCCTGGGCAAGACCGAGGCCATACAGATCACCGCCGCCTGGGGTTATGTGCACGGCCTGGCGATCCTGCTGATCGACCAGCGCCTGGGCGGCGTCCTGCAGGCCGCGCCCGGTTTCGAGAGCCCCATCGACCTGGTCGATGCGACGCTGCGGGATGCGCGCTTCGGCTTCGAAGCGGGCAAGCCCTCCGAAAAGAAAGCCTGAGGGCGAGTCTTATCTAGGCCACTGCTGGCGTTGCCAGTAGCGGTACTGCCAGTGGGTTTCGAACCCTGCGCGCCGATAGAGCGACAGCGCCGGATGGTTCTGCGCATCGACCTGCAGGAAGACACGCTCGAAACCCTTCGTCAGCGCCGCTTGGGCGAGCCCCGCCAGCACGCGGCCCGCCAGTCCCCGGCCCCGGTGCGCCTTGTCGGTCCGCATGCCATGCACGCTGGCCCAGCCGTGTCCGAACGCCATCGCGCCCGCCGCCACGGTGCGCCCGTTTTCGCGCACGCTCGCATAGAGCGAGCCCTTGGCGCGCGCCAGCGCGCGCACGCGATGGGCACCGTCCACCGGATCGAAGCCCTCGCCGAGGAACAGTGCCGCCCAGGCGTCGTCGGGTGCGCGGTCGACATCGGCCAACGCACCAGCACCGGCCGCGGCCTGCCGCATCTGCCGCGTCGTTCCGATCTGCACGCAGGTCGGGCTGTCGCCCATGTAGTGGCGCCGCTCCAGCTCGGCGCGCAGGCTTTCGAAGCAATCGGCATCGGCCAGGCGAAGCGCAGGGGCGACCTGGCGGCTGTCGTAACGGTCTTCGATGCGGTCGAGCGTGGCTGGGTCTACCGCACTGCGATGCAGCGGAACCGCCGATTTCGCACGCTTGACGGTGCCGCCGTCGAAGGGCAGCAGCCAGCCGTCGAGTTCCTCTGACGCCTCGGGCGATACCGCCGCGATGGTGGCGCGCTCGATGGCTTCGATGTCGGCAACGTTCGGCGTTGAGCTCATTGTGTGTTGGCCTCCGGGGCGATGTACTTGGCCGCCGCCACGCTCTTGAGCAGCGCCTCTCGCTGGTTGCGGCTGATGCCGCGCACGCTTTCGGCGACCCACTTGGTGCGATCCGGGTCGATGTGCCCGTCGCGCCGCCATTGCTCGAGCACGGCCTGCGGCTTGTGCAGCATCGCGGCGAGCCACACGGCCTGTGCGGGCTCCAGCGTGCGTGCGCTGCGCTTGAAGTAGCGCCGCGCCGCCGCCTCGGCGCCGCAGATGTTGCCGCCCCAGGGCGCATTGTCCAGGTAGAGCTGCAGGATGCGGGCCTTGCCCAGCGTCTGCTCCATCTCGACCGCATAGAGCATCTCGCGCAGCTTGCGCTCGGCCGTGCGGTCGCTGCCGGTCACCAGCAGCTTGGCGAGTTGCTGCGTGAGCGTGCTGCCGCCGCGCTTGGTCTGGCCTTCCTTCTGGTTGTTGTCGATCGACGCGAGGATCTCGGTGATGTCGTAGCCCGCGTGCTGAAAGAAGCGCTGGTCCTCGGCCGCGATCACGGCGCGCGCCAGCCAGCTGTCGTTGGCCAGCTTGGCGGACGGACCGCAGCTGGTGCGCGCCCCGAGCATCGCCTCGGTACCGAGCCCCTCGACGGTGAACTGGCTGATGACGGGCTGCACCGCGAACGTGGCCTCGGGCAGCACCAGCTGTGTGCTCAAGGCGAGTGTGCCGCCGATGCGCGCGCGCTGCAGCTCGGGCAGCGTGGGCACCAGCACCGCGTACCAGCGCGCGATGGGCGCATCCTGGACCTTGGCGCTGAGGTGCAGATTTTTCGGAGCGAGGCGGCCTTCCCATGTGCCCTGAAGCATGTCCGCCTCGGTGGTCTTGGGCGTGGCTTCGAAAGTGCCGGTCAGCGTGTTGCCGTCGCGCCGCACGGTGGCGACCAGGCGCTCGACCTTGATCGGCTGCGTGCCGAGCGCCGGCACCTCGACGCTGCAGGGTTCGCAGCGCAGCTCCTGCAGGCCGGCTGCGTCTTTCCAGCTGAAACGCACGGTGCCGAAACGGGTGTCGAGCGAATGGCCGTCCAGCCGCGGTGCGAACCAGGACGACGTGGCGAGCCGCACCGCCGTCGGCACGCCGATCTCGAAATTGAGCGGGCCGGCCTTCACTGGCGTGCTCCATTCGCCCGCCGCCGGAGCCAGCGCGATCTTGACTATCAAAAAGATAGCTACAAGCGCTGTCAACACGAGGGCCAGCAGCCCGAAAAGCACAAATCGCAGGGTCTTCTTCACAAACACGCTCTCACATCGGTCTCGCCACCGTGACGGCTTGCCACGGACCGGTCGACTGTCCGCTGGCCGCCGACCAATACCAGGCTGAAGTGTCGGTGAAAGCCGTGCCTTGGGCATCGACGATGCGCTCGCAAACCCGGAACTTTTGCGCGCCGTGCCGTTGCGCAACAAAACAGCGCCACAACCGCTCCTGCGCGTCGCGTTCGAGGCGCGCCTGTTCGATGCGGTAGCCGAGCGCGCGGTAGCAGTCCGCGGCCGGGTGGAGCATGCGCGTGGGCTGATTCACCTCGCGCATCACCAGGGTCTGGGTACCGTCGGTCATGCGGCCGATGGCGCCGGGGAAGCGGTCGGCGAAGCGCTGCTCGACTTCACTCAGCGCGAGCGGACGCAACGGAACGCCGTCCCACTGGCTGGGCCATTCGTGCGCCATCGCCGTCTCGGCGAGTGCATCCGGCGCGCGCAGCGCCGCCGCGGTCGACCAGAGCATGCACAGCAGCATCGAGAGCGCGAAGGCTGTCTTGTGGCCGATGCGGTTGATGAAATGGTTGGCGAACCAGCGCTCAAAGAACGGTGTCGACATGGCGGCCTCCTTGCGTGGTGATCAGGCCCGGGATCGGGTGGTCGGCAAGTTCCGGCACGGGGTGCGCGCGCACCATCAGGCGGGCGATGCAGCCGCACACGGCCGCCAGCACGACCAGGCCCAGCGCGTTGTGCGCCCACGGCGCCAGCGCATGCCCCGCGCCCTCGAACGCGATGAGCACGCTGTTGCGCACGATGTTCCCGGCCAGCACCAGCAGGCCGACCATCGGCAGGCGCCGCAGGAAAGCCTTGTCGCTGCGGCGCGCCCACAACGCGACGGCGCAGGCGGCGAAGTAGCCCAGCCACACCATCTGCACGCCGGAGCAGGGCGCATCGACGATCACCAGGCGGCCGTCGACCATCAGGCTCGTGCCTTCGCGCACCACGTCGAAGCCCGGCGCGAGCAGCCAGCGGCTGGCCTCGGCCGTCACCACGCGCAGCGGATAGCCCGCGTAGAACTGCAGCGACGACAGCAGCGGCAGCGCGAGCACCGCGAGACCCGCCACCGGCAGCGCCGCGACGCGCCTCGGCAGGAACGCCAGCAGACCGCAGGCCAGTGCAAGCACAGCCACCAGTCCCGCCGCCAGCGGCGGCAGCGCGGGCACGACACCGAGTCCCGAGCGCAACACCGTGGCGAGCACGGTGCCGGCACCTGCAAGCGCCAGCCATCCGAGGCGCGGGGAAGCGCGCAATTCGCGCCGGCATTGCCATGCCAGGGCCGCCAGTGCGACCAGCGCCACCAGGCCCAGCGGATCGTCGGAGCCGTCGCGCATGCGCTGAACCATCCATGCCCAGGTCGGCGTCAGCGCGGCAAATTGCAGCGCGAGCCAGCCGGCGGCCGGCGTGCGGTCGATGTGAATGCCCCAGTCCACGATGCGCGGATGACGGTGGGCGAGCGTTGCCAGAGACATGTTTCTTCTCGCTCGTTCAGGAGGTGAACCGGCGCGCATCGTTGCGGCGCGCACGGCGGCGCAGCATGGCCAGCATCGAGAGCACGACGGCGATGGCGCCGAGCGTTTCGGGCTCGGGCGTGCTGGGCACCTCGGCGCCCAGCGCCAGGTCGCTCACGCCTTGCGGCATCGGCAGCGGCTGGTTCACATCGACGCTGTTCTGCGGCGCCGCGTTGCGCACCACCTTGTCGACTGCAATGAAGCTCGTGTACTGCGTGAGCAGGCTGTACTTCAGGCCCAGTTCGGTGATGCGTTCCTTGAAGGCCGCGCTGCCTTCGAGTGTTTCCTGGTCGCTCAGGCTCTGGATGCGATGGCGTGCCCACAGCGTGCGCAGCGCGGCGGTGTCCAGGCGGGTGCGGTCGTCGATGCGCACTTCTTGGCGGTACGGGCCGCTGGCACCCTGGCCTTCGATGATCACGCGGCCCTTGGGCTCGCCGCGCCACTTGCCGAACACGATCACCGGTCGTTCGCCGAGCACGTCGGGCAGGGCTTGCGGTTCCACGTCGTACACATCGAGGCCGCCGAAAATGGCCTTCACGCTGGTGAGCACCGGCGACTCCACCATGCGGCGAAAGCGCGCAGCCTGCTCGGGCGCCTGCACCGGGTCGGTGATGATGAACGGCTCGCCCATGCCGGCGCGTGCAATGCCTTCCATCAGGCTGCGGTTCACCGAGGAACCGATGCCGAAGGCGAACACGTTGGCCTTCGAGAGGTTGTTGCGAACCAGGTCGAAGGCTTCGCGCTCGACCGTCACGTAGCCGTCGGTCACCACGACCACGGTGCGCGACACGTTCTCTTCCTTCGGCTCGGCGTACACACGCTTGAGCGCCGGGATCAGTTCTGTGCTGCCGCTGCCGCTGTAGTTCTTGATGGTGGCGAGCGCCTGTTCGATGTTGGCGCGCGTGGCCGGTACCGACTTCGGCGAGAGCATCTTGTTGCTGCCCGAGAACAGCAGCACATTGAAGGTGTCGCTCGGGCGGAGGCCTCCGATCAGGCGTTCGAGCACCGTCTTGGCGGTGTCAAGCGGAAAGCCGTGCATCGAACCCGAGATGTCGACCACGAAGATGTAGTCGCGCGGCGAGATCGCGCTGGCGGCCACGGCCTTTGGCGGCTCGACCATCGCAAGGAAGAAGTTCTCCGCATTCTCGCCTTGGCCCTTGTAGAGCATCAGGCCCGATTCGATCTTTTCGCCCGCGAGGCGATAGTCAAGCACGAAGTCGCGGTTGTCGGTGGGGCGGCCATCGGCCGTGAGCACGATGTCGGCGTGCTGGTCTTCGTCGCTCTTCTTCACATCGATGGTGTGGGTGGTCGAGCGCACTTCCTTCAGGCCCATCGGCGTGTCGATGGTGGCCTTCAGCTTGAAGCTGGTGCTCGGCACGACGCCTGCGTGCAGCGTGGGTTGCGCGACCCACTTGGCTTGCGCGTTTTCCGATTGCGGGCTGTTGTAGCGCGGGCCGACCACGGTCGGGAACACGAACTCGTAGTTGCCCGATTGCGGCACCAAGAGCTCGGTGTAGCGCAGCTCCACCTTCACATCGTCACCGGGCAGGATGTTGGCGACGTTCATCTGGAACACGTTGGGCAGGTGCTGCTCGAGCAACGCGGCGGTCTTGCCTTCTTTCTTGGCGGTGTCGTATTCGATCTGCGCTTGCTGCTTCTCGCGGATCTGCGCGGTGATGAGGCGATCGGCCAACCGGACATTGAGACCGCTCACTGCAGCCTTGGTCGAACCGGGAAACACGTACTTGGCTTCGATGGCGCGCTGGCCTTCGTTGCGATAGGTCTGCGTGACCGTGACATCGGCGATCACGCCCGAGATCTTCACGGCGACTTCGGTGCCCTTGAGCGGCAGGCGGTCGATCGAGGGGTCATCGCTCTTGACGAAGAAATACGGGCTCTCCGTCTTCAGGCGCGGGCCGGCAGGTGCTTCCTGCGCATGCACAGGGCGCAGGCCCATGGCGACGAAGCCCGCGGTCGCCAGGCTCACGGTGGCGAGCCAGAGCCAGCGGCCGGGACGTGGGGTGGTGGTGGCATCCATGGCGGGGGTCCTTGTCCGTGCGAACTTGCACGGCCGCAACTTTCGGCGGCGTGCAAGAAGGCAGTTGGAAGGCTCCTTGAAGTCGCCGGCCCCGAACGCCGCGCTGTGTGAAGCCTGTGTGAAGTGCCGCGGCCCGGGTCCTTCACACAAGCTTCGGGTCGCGCAGGGAGCATCGCCGCTTCGCTACAGACGAGGAGAAAAAATCATGCTTCAGTTCCTGAAAGCGCTTCAGGCTTCCGTGCTCGCCAAGGTGGCCGGCCTCATCTTCCTGATGCTGCTGCTTTGCATTCCGCTTGCGGAGATCGACTCGATCAACAACGCACGCGGCGAGAGCCAGCGCGAGGCGGCCCAGGAGCTCGCCGCCACCTATGCCAGCCGCCAGACGATGGTCGGTCCGCTGTTGCTGGTTCCGTATGTCGAGCGCTGGATGGAGCCGTTGCGCGATGCGCAAGGCAAGGTGATCGGCCAGGAGCAGCGCAGCAAGGAAATGGCGCACGTGGTGTTTCCCGACAAGCTGAACATCGACGGCTCGATGACGCCGCAGGAACGTTATCGCGGCATCTTCAAGATTCCGTTCTACACGCTCAACGCCACGTTGAAAGGTGACTTCGCGGCCTTCGATCCCAAGGTCCTGCCGCACAGCGAAACCGATTCGAAGATCGAGTTCAAGGCGCCCTTCATCGCCTTCAACGTGAGCGACCTGCGCGGCCTCGACGGTTCGCCCGCGCTGGTCATGAACGGCGAGGCACTGCGCTTCAAGCAGCGCGTGCCGGGCATTGCCGACAACGCCTGGTTCGCCGATGGCATCCATGCGCCGGTCACCGGCACCGCGCTCACGGCATGGCAGGCCAACACGCCGCTGACCTTCGAGATGAAGCTGGGCCTCGTCGGCCAGGACACCCTGGCGATCGCGCCCATCGCCGAGGAAACCACCGCGCACCTCACCTCGCCCTGGGCGCACCCGAGCTTCGGTGGCCGCTTTCTCGCAGCACAACGCAGCGTGACGCCGCAGGGCTTCGATGCGCAGTGGCGCATCTCGTCGCTCGTGACCTCGGCGCGCGAACAGGTGCGTGCCGGGCTCTCCGGCCGCATCGATGCCGGCGACGCGAACGTCGCGGCCGCAAGCGGCGCCCACCCGCAACGCAACCTCGGTCCGCTGCAGACCTTCGACGTATCGCTCGCTCAGCCGATCAACGTCTATTCGATGAGCACGCGCGCAGGCAAGTACGGCATGCTCTTCATCGGCCTGGTGCTCATGGCGGCCTTCATGTTCGAGCTCTTTCGCAAGCTACGGCTGCACCCGATTCAGTATGGGCTGGTCGGCCTTTCGATCGCGCTGTTTTTCCTGCTGCTGCTCGCGCTGTCGGAGAAATTCGCGTTCTGGATCGCCTATGCGAGCGCGGCCGGTGCAAGCGTTGCACTGCTCTCCGTGTATTTCAGCGCTGTACTCGGTAGCTGGCGACGCGGCCTGTCCTTCGGTGCCTTCATCGCGCTGTTGTACGGCGCGCTCTACGGGCTGCTCGCTTCCGAAAGCAATGCGCTGCTGCTCGGCGCACTGCTGATCTTCGGCATGCTGGCCACGCTGATGCTGGTAACGCGCAAGGTCGACTGGTATGCGCTGTCGCGGCGCGTCGAGCCCACTGTGCCCGCTGCACAAGGCGCATGAAACTCCTGCGGTTTGCGCTCGGCGGCTTGGGCTGGCTGGTCCTGGCAGCGCTGTGGTTCTGGGCCTGGCACCTGAAGGACCCGCATCTGCGCTTCATGCGTGCATGGGAGCTGCCGATGTTGCTGGGCGCGCTGGGCGTCGCCGCGATGACCACGTGGCGCTTCGGGCGGCGCTCGCTGCGGCCCTTGTCGCTCGGCCTGGTGTTTGCGGCACTGCTCACCGCCCTCGGCAACGAAGCGTCGAGCCTGCGGCATCGCACCGAGGTGACGGCCTCATCCGGCGCCATGTCGCAGATGCTCGGCGCGCACTTCATGGTCGGCTACGACGATGCGAAGGACCTGCACGAACTCGCGCGCAAGGGCTTGATCGGCGGCGTGTTCATCACGGGCCGCAACGTGAGGGGACGCACGGCCATCGAACTGCGCAAGGAGATCGATGAATTGCAGGCACTGCGCCGCGAAGCCGGCCTGCCTCCTCTGATCGTCGCGACAGACCAGGAAGGCGGCGCCGTGTCCCGTCTCTCGCCCTTGATCGAACGCCAGCCTAGCCTCTCCACGCTCGTCGACGCCGACGTACCCGAAGCCGAACTCGCGCAACGTGCCCATGCCTACGGCGCGCAACAAGGCCGTTCGCTCGCTGCGCTCGGCATCACGCTCAACTTCAGCCCCGTGGTCGATCTGCGCACCGGCCGCGCACCGGGCCGATGGGACCTTCACACCCGCATCGACGAACGCGCCATCTCGGCCGACCCCGCACTCACTGCGCAGGTGGCGCTCGCTTACGAGCAAGGCCTCGAATCGGCTGGCGTGCGCGGCACCCTCAAGCACTTTCCCGGACTCGCTGGCGTGACCGAGGACACGCACCACTTCGCCGCGACCCTTCGCACGCCCGTCGCCCGACTTGCAACACATGATTGGAAGCCGTTTCAAGACGTGTCGAAAAACTCGCGCGCCGCGATCATGCTCGGTCATGTGGTCGTTCCGGAACTCGACGCCGTCTATCCAGCCTCTTTCTCGCGCAAAATCGTGCAGCAGCTGATTCGCGGCGAGTGGGACTTTCAGGGCCTGCTCGTCACCGACGATCTGACGATGGGCGCGGCCTACAACCGCGGGCTGTGCGACACCACGGTCCGCGCCCTCGATGCCGGTGTGGACCTGTTGTTGATCGCCTTCGACCACGACAAGTATTTCGACGCCATGCATTGCGCGCAGCAGGCCGCGCAGCGCGGCGCACTCGACCTGCCGATGCTGGAACGCAGCGGCGTCCGCCGGCTCCAACCCCTTCGCTAGCCACTTTCTCTATGTTCAAACGTTCAAGCCCCTCCCGACCCGACGACGGCGCCACGCCGGACGAACGCAACGCCCGCTGGAAACTCATCGGCAAATGGAGCGCCATCGTGGCGGGCTCCGGCGCACTGGTGGTGCTGGTTGCATCCATCGTCACAGTGGTCGCCATCTATCCAAAGCTGCCCGATATTTCCGAGCTCGCCGACTACCGGCCCAAGCTGCCGCTGCGGGTGTACTCCACCGAAGGCACGCTGATCGGCGAGTTCGGCGAAGAGCGCCGCAACCTCACGCCCTTCGCGAGCATTCCCAAGATCATGAAAGACGCCGTGCTCGCCGTGGAAGACGCGCGCTTCTACGACCATGGCGGCGTCGACTACAAAGGCTTCATGCGCGCTGCGGTGGCCAGCCTGAAGGGCGGTCGCAAGCAGGGCGCCTCGACCATCACGATGCAGGTGGCGCGCAACGTCTACCTGAGCTCGGAGCGCACGCTGAGCCGCAAGACCTACGAGATCATGCTGGCCTTCCGGCTCGAGCAGCAGCTCACGAAGGACCAGATCCTCGAGATCTACCTGAACCAGATCTACCTCGGTAACCGGGCCTACGGTTTCGCCGCCGCATCCGAGACGTATTTCGGCAAGCCCCTACAGAACGTGACCATCGCCGAAGCCGCGATGCTCGCTGGTTTGCCGAAGGCCCCGGGTGCGAACAACCCGGTGGCCAACCCGCGCCGTGCGCGCGCACGCCAGCTCTACGTGATCGACCGCATGCAGGAGACCGGCTTCATCACCGCCGAGCAGGCGGCCGAAGCGAAGAAGGAAGAACTGCACCTGCGCGATGCGGCCGACCCGAATCGCCTGCACGCCGAATACGTGGCCGAAACCGTGCGCCAGATGATGTATGCGCAGTACGGCGACAGCATCTACACGAGCGGCATGAAGGTCTACACCTCGCTGGTCGCGGCCGACCAGGCGGCGGCGTACAAGTCGCTGCGCAAGGGCATCATGGATTACGAGCGGCGCCAGGTCTACCGCGGCCCCGAGAAGTTCGTCGACCTGCCGACCGAGCAGAAGGAAGTCGACGAGGCCGTGGACGATGCGCTTGCTGAACATCCGGACAACGGCGACGTGATAGCCGCCGTCGTGCTCGATGCCAACGCGAAAGAAATCGACGCGGTGCGCGCCAACGGCGAAGCGATCCAGATCACCGGTGAAGGCCTCAAGCCCGCGCAGTCGGGCCTCGCTGCCAAGGCACCGCCCAACATCAAGATCCGCCGCGGCGCGGTGATCCGCGTGGCGAAGACGCCCAAGGGCACCTGGGAGATCACGCAGCTGCCCGAAGTGGAAGGCGCCTTCATCGCGATGGACCCGCGCAGCGGTGCCATCAAGGCACTGGTCGGCGGTTTCGATTTCGGCAAGAACAAGTTCAACCACGTGACACAGGCCTGGCGCCAACCGGGTTCGAGCTTCAAGCCGTTCATCTATTCGGCCGCGCTCGAGAAGGGCTTCACCCCCGCCACCGTGGTGAACGATGCGCCGCTGTATTTCGACGCCAGCGCCAACGGCGGCCAGCCGTGGGAGCCGAAGAATTTCGAAGGCACGTATGAAGGCCCGATGCCGCTGCGCACCGCGTTGATGAAATCCAAGAACCTGGTGACGCTGCGCGTGCTGCAGTCGATCGGCGCACCCTATGCACAGGACTGGGTCACGAAGTTCGGCTTCGACAAGGACAAGCAACCCGCCAACCTGCCAATGGGCCTGGGTGCCGGCTCGGTCACGCCGATGCAGATGGCCGTGGGCTACTCGGTGTTCGCCAACGGCGGCTACCGCGTCAATCCGTACCTCGTCACCCGCGTCACCGACATGAAGGACAAGGTCATCATGGAAACCGAGCCGCCGGTGCTCGACGAAGCGCGGCGCGCCATTCCCCAGCGCAATGCCTTCATCATGGATTCGCTGCTGCAAAGCGTGGTGAAGGGCGGCACCGCGTTCAAGGCGCACCAGGCCCTCAAGCGCGACGACCTCTACGGCAAGACCGGCACCACCAACGATTCCTTCGACACCTGGTTCGCGGGCTTCCAGCCCACCCGCGTGGGCATCGCATGGATCGGCTACGACACGCCGCGCCAGCTCGGCGTGCGCGGCGAAACCGGCGGCAGCCTGAGCCTGCCGATCTGGATCGGCTACATGCAGTCGGCGCTGCAGGGCGTGCCGGTGACGCAGCCGGCAGAGCCGCCGGGTGTGGTGAGCATCGACGGCGAGTGGTACTTCGACGATTTCACGCCGGGACACAACGTGGCGAGCCTGGGCCTGGAGAATGCCGAGCAGGCGCCACCGCCGGTGGAAGAACTCACCGGCGCGCCGATCGGCGCACCGCCGCCGCCTGAAGAGCGCAACCGCATCCTCGATTTCTTCAGGTAAACGCCGCCAGAAGGGGACGGCACCGGGTCTCTACACTCGGTGCCGTCCCCTTTTTTCTTTGGCCGAACGCATTCATGGAAATCCTTACGCTGGTGGCGCTGCTCCTTGTCGGCGCCTACATCCTCAAGTCCAGAGACCAGCGCCAGCGCATTGCGCTGCTGGGAAGCCATCTTGGCCAGTACCAGATCGAGAAGCTGATGGAAAGCCTGACCCAGGGCTACCTGCGATGCCTCGGCGAGGACGACCCCGAGCGTCGCCAACAGATCTGGAGCCTGCTCGATACCACCGAGGAAAAGCTCTCGTCGCAGTTCGACAGCTTCGCCGCCGGGTTCGCGCGCCTTCCCGAAGCGGACACGCGCGTGAGCAAGCTGCCCATCGCGATTCCGTATGCGTACAAGCTGTTCCCGTCCGCGACCTTCGATCTGCGCGAAGCACTGAACATCCACGCACGCGGCATTGCGGGTGTGATGAAGAACGCATCGAACCGTCCGGCCAAGTCCAAGGCCTTCACCATGTCGGCCGAGCTTTTCCTGATGCAGCACACCTGCCACTGGTTCTGCAAGTCGAAGACGGTGGCATCGGCGCGCATGCTGGCGCGGCACCAGACCTCGTACGAGCAACTGCTCGATGCGGTGAGCCCCGAGACGCGCCGCGCCTACGGCACCCTGACAGGTCAGAAGGTGTGAATGAATTCGGCGTGCCCGAGCAGCCCGCCCAGGCGTGCCCAATCAAGGCGCAAAGCACAGCCATAGCTCGGGCTATGGCGAGCATTTGCAACGCCGAGTGGGTGCGCCTGGGTGGGATGAGGGGGCATGGCGGATTCGTTCACACCTTCTCAGCGATATGACAACAGCGGCAGCGTGAGCGTCGCCACAGCGCCGCCGCGCGTTGCATTGCCAAGCTCGATGCGCCCGCGGTGCAGCGCGGCGATTTCCTTGACGAACGCCAGCCCCAGCCCCGTGCTCTTCTTCTGGTTGTGCGGCCGCGCGAGCGAATAGAACTTCTGGAAGACCTTCTCCTGCGCGTAGACCGGAATGCCGGGTCCGTGGTCGCGCACGCTCACCCGCGCGAGCTTCGCGGTGGTTTCCAGCGTCAGCAGCACTTCGCTGTCGGGCGGTGAAAAATCGATCGCGTTGTCCAGCAAGTTGCTGATCGCGCGGCGCAACAGGAACGGATCGCCCTCGGTGCTGGCTTCGGTGCGGATATTCACCAGCAAGCGAATGTTCCGCTTGGCCGCCGCGGGCTGGGCGCTGATGGCGATGTCGTCGATCAGCGAAGCCAGTGGCACAGGCTCCGTGCGCTCCAGCGCGCGCCGCGTTTCGAGCGCGGTGAGCTCCATCATGCGATCGACGATTTCCTGGATGCGCTGCGTCTCGCGCTCGATGTTCTTGAGGAAACGCTCGCGCTCCGCATGCGGCATCGACGGCTCCTGCAGCAGTTCGGCCGCGCCGCGGATCGCCGAGAGCGGGCTCTTCACCTCATGGGTGAAGGTCTGCACGTAGTCGGCGACGTAATTGCGGCCCGTCAATGCATCGCGCATTTCGCTGAAGCTGGTGCGCACCGCATCGACCGCGCGTCGCGCCATGCGCGAGAAGCTCAAGGTGCGTTGCGCGCGCACCCAGGTCCAGTAGTCCGAGATCAGCCCGAAAGGCCGCACCAGCCAGATCGAGACGATCACCGCCAGCAGCAACAGCGCCAGGCCCGAGCCCACGCCGACCCACAGCGTGCGGGCACGCGCGTCTTCCACGAACTGGCCGAAGCTCTGCACCGGCTTGCCGACGCTGACCATCCCGACGATCTCGTTGTTCCAGCGGATCGGTGCGCCCACGTACATGACCGAAGTGCGCGGATCGCCGTCGACATCGCGCGAGGTGCGTGCGCCGTACAGACCCGCGAGCGTGCGGCTCACGTCGCTCCACTGCGAATAGTCGGCGCCCAGGTGCCTGCCGAGCGAATCGAACATCACGCGGCCGCTACGGTCGGTCACGTAGACGCGCAGCTCCACCTGGCTCTTGTGCAGGTTGTAGATCTGCGCCGAGAACTCGCGCGCGTAGACCGTGCGGAACAGCGGCTCCAGCCGGGCGGTATTGATGGCGCCCGCGATCACGTCCTGCTCGACCAGGCTGGCCATGAGTTGCGAGGTCTCGACCAGCGACTCCTCGGCCGATTCGCGGTAGCGCGGATCGATGTCCGACACCACGCGGTAGAGCAGGAAGGCGATGCCCGCCGTGTAGATCAGCAGGATGCCGATGAAGATCCGCGTGCGCCGGGTCAAAGCTTGGCTCTCCCCCAGGCTTGCCCACTTCGTGTGGCCTCCAACCCCCTCGCCGGGGGCAATACCTGCGGCCCGGCAAAGCCGGTTCCGCGGTATTCCGCGAAAAGGCAGACCAAGACCGATGTCATGCCTTCGATGGAAGTTCTTCGTTCAAGGCGTAGCCAGTGCCGCGCAGCGTGCGGATCGGCTCCACGTCGGGCGCCACCGCCTTGAGCTTGGCGCGCAGCGTCTTGATGTGCGCGTCGACCGTGCGGTCGAAGCTGTCGCTCGAATCGTCCCAGACGTGTTCCAGCAATTCGTCGCGGGTGAAGACACGGCCCGGCCGCTGCACGAGCAGCCGGAGGAGGCCGTATTCGTAGCGCGAGAGCTCCAGGAGCCGGCCGTAGTACCGGATCTGCATGCGCTCGTTGTCGACCGCAAAGGGCATTGGCGGGGTCTGTGGCGCCGCTGGAGGCGCTGCGGACGAATTTTGAGGGGGTACCCCGTTTCCGGGCGCTGCGGCCGTTCCGGGGCCTCCAGGGCTGTTGCGCGTGCTGCGCCGCAGGATCGTGCGGACCCGGGCGACCAGTTCGCGCGGCGAGAACGGCTTGGCGATGTAGTCGTCGGCGCCCAGTTCCAGGCCCACGACGCGGTCGATTTCGTCGCTGCGTGCCGTGAGAAACAGCATCGGTACCTCCGGGCCACCCTGTGACTGGTTCAGCGCCCTCAGGCGCTTGAAGAGCTCGAAGCCGTTGAGATCGGGCAGGCCGATGTCCAGGATGGCCAGCGCGGGTGGCTCCTGCGCGAACTGCGCGATCGCTTCTTCGGCGGTGGCGCACCAGACCGGCGTGAAGCCGTCGCTCTTGAGGACGTATTGCAGCGTGTCGGCGATGCCCGATTCGTCTTCGGCGATCAGGATCCGGGGTTTGAAGCTCATCCGCGAATGTTAGCGAGGGGAAGGAAGGACGGCGGTGCCGGTTTTCCGTCCGAGGCGCGGGGGACCGGCGCGGCCTTTCGCGGATTTTTTTTGGCGCGGCGCTCTTTCTGTCTTCTATTTCTTATTCTTCTTATTCAAATTAGTAGTAGTAGATAAGGGAAGCCCTCTTCTGTGGACAGGCCCCTTTTTTCGTTATGTGACAAGGACTTGTCACAGCTCTGTCACTGTGCGCAGCTGCGCTTCCGGGATGTACCCGCAAAAGGGACAACATTGGGTAACCCGTCCGCCCTGTGGATAACCCATGGCTTGTGCCAGAACTCTCCCCAGAGTTGTCCTTTGACAGTCCCCGGAAAATCTGCGAAAGGCGATTTTGGGTGCAAGAAATTCATTGCCTCTTATTTGGGCAATATGTAGATTTCCCTTTCAAATCAACCACTTGCCACGCCCCTACACAGAAGCACCGACGTTATCCACAGAGTTGCCCAAGTTTTGCGGGGACAACGCGCAGAGGAACCTTCGAGCCCCTCGGCAACCCAACGCCGTCCTTCACATTGCAAAAAATTCGAACATGACACCCTCAGAAACCAAGGCCATCGTGACCCTGAGCCTGCTGGCTGCCTTTGTCGACGGCGAGAAACACGAGCGCGAACGCGCCGAGATCAAGCGCATTGCGGAGGGCCTGTCGCAAGCCGACGGGTTGAACCTGCCGACGCTCTACCAGGACGTGCTGATGAAGCGCGTTTCTCTCGCTTCAGTGGCTGGCGAGCTGACCAGCAACGAATCGAAGCAGCTCGCCTACGAGATGGCGGTGTGCGTGTGCGATGCCGACGGCGCGCAATCGGAAGCGGAGCGCATGTTCCTGATGGACGTGCGCACCTCGCTCGGTCTCGATGCTTCGGCGGCGAGGTTTTCGGAGCAGGCCGAGGAAATTGCCGCGGTGCCCGTGGCCGCAGCAGCAGGAACCGCCGTGACCGCGGTTGCCGCCCCCAGCTCGCCGGACAGCGCCGAGCTCGACAAGTCGATCCTCAATGCCGCCATCCTCAACGGCGCGCTCGAGTTGCTGCCCGAGACGCTCTCGACCATGGCGATCATTCCGCTGCAGATGAAGCTGGTCTATCGCATCGGCCAGGCGCACGGCTACCAGCTCGATAGCGGCCACATCAAGGATTTCCTGGCCACGGTCGGCGTGGGCCTGACGTCGCAGTACCTGGAGCAGGCCGGGCGCAAGCTGCTCGGGGGCTTGCTGGGCAAGGTGGGTGGTGGCTTGCTGCGCGGCCTTGGCAACCAGGCGGTGAGCTCGGGCATGAGCTTCGCCTCGACCTACGCCCTCGGCCATGTGGCCAAGCGCTACTACGCGGGCGGCCGCACGCTCTCGACGCAGATGCTCAAGGATGCGTTCTCGGGCGTGGTGAAGGAAGGGCAGAGCCTGCAGACGCAATACCTGCCGGCTATTCAAGAGAAGGCCCGCACGCTGGATGCGGGCAAAGTGCTCTCGCTGGTGCGAGGGGCCTGATCTAGGCCTTGCTTAGATCGTCCAGGATCGGGCAGTCGGGGCGCGCATCGCCATGACAGCAATGCACGAGGTGCGCGAGCGTGTTGCGCATCGACTGCATGTCCGCGATGCGCTGCTCCAGTTCGCCCAGATGCTTCTGTGCAATCCGCTTGACGCTCGAACTCGCGCGCCGGCGGTTGTGCCAGAGACCCACCAGCTCGGCGATTTCCTCCATCGAGAAACCCAGGTCGCGTGAACGCTTGATGAAGCGCAGCGTGTGCACGTCGGCCTCGCCGTACTGCCGGTAGCCGCTGTCGGTGCGCGCCACCGCCGGCAGGAGGCCCAGCCCCTCGTAGTGCCGGACCATGCGCGCCGACACGCCCGAGAGGCGCGCGGCTTCGCCGATGGCGACCTGGTTCGTCATTGAACGCCGTAGCCCGCGTTCTCGATCGCGGCCACGATGTCCTTGCGCGGCTGCTCGCTCAGCACGTCGACATGGCCCGTCTCGAGGTCGACCGTGACCTGTGCTTCGGGATCGACCGTCTGCACCGCGTTCTGCACCGCGTTCACGCAGTGGCCGCAGCTCATGCCCGAGACCTGGAATTTCTGGCTCATTGTTCTGGCTCCTTCTTTGGTGGATGAATGAATAAAGTGAGCCGCCAGTTTGAACCCTCTCACGATGTCAATGTCCAGCGAAGGGGCACTTTCAATTCATCCTTGACCTTGCCATGGTGTGAGGCTTTAGTCTTCGGCACATGGAAACCTCGCAGCAACTCCCTTCGGCCGCCACTGCCACGTTGGACCTTTCGGTCGGCGGCATGACCTGCGCTTCTTGCGTGATGCGCGTGGAGCGCGCCTTGAAGAACGTGCCCGGCGTGCAGGACGTCAGCGTGAATCTCGCGACCGAATCGGCCCGCGTGGTGACCACCGATGCCGAAGACATGGACGCGCGCCTGCGCCGTGCCGTGCGCGCCGCCGGCTACGAGCCGCGCGCGGCAAGCAGTGCGGCTGACGAAGCGGCGGCCTTGTCGCCGTGGCACGGCTTCGGCCCGGTGGCCATCGGCCTCGCGCTGTCGATTCCGCTGTTGGCGCCGATGCTCGGTAGCCCGTTCGGGCAAGACTGGATGCTGCCGCCCTGGCTGCAGTTGTTGCTCGCCGCTCCGGTCCAGTTCTGGCTGGGCGCGCGTTTCTACCGCGCGGGCTGGCATGCGGCCAAGGCCCGCACCGGCAACATGGATCTGCTGGTGGCGCTCGGCACCAGTGCGGCCTTCGGTTTGTCGCTGTGGCTGTGGTGGCGCGCTGCGAATGGCGAGCATGCGGGCCACGGCGAGATGCCGCATCTGTACTTCGAAGCTGCTGCCGTGGTGATCACGCTGGTGCTGCTCGGCAAGTGGCTGGAGGCCCGTGCGAAGCGCCAGGCGACCTCCGCGATCCGCGCGCTGCAACAGCTGCGACCCGAAGTGGCGCACCTGGTCGGCGCACGCGGCGAGAGCGATGTGCCGCTCGCCGAGGTGATGGTGGGCGACCGCCTTGCCGTGCGACCCGGCGAGCGCGTGCCGGCCGATGCGCGCGTGATCGAAGGCCAGTCCGAAGTCGATGAATCGATGCTCACCGGCGAACCCCTGCCGGTGGCCAAGGGACCCGGCGATGCGCTCACAGGCGGCGCGGTCAACGGCGATGGCCGGATGGTGATCGAGGTGCGCGCGATCGGCGCCGAGAGCGTGCTGGCACGCATCATCCGACTGGTCGAGGACGCACAGGCCGCCAAGGCACCGATCCAGCGGGTGGTGGACAAGGTCGCGGCCGTCTTCGTGCCCGTGGTGCTGGTGATTGCGCTGGTCACGCTGGCGGGATGGCTGATTGCGGGCGCCGGCATCGAAACCGCGTTGATCTACGCCGTCGCGGTGTTGGTGATTGCCTGTCCCTGTGCGCTGGGATTGGCAACGCCGGTGGCGGTGATGGCGGGCACCGGCGTGGCGGCGCGGCACGGCATCCTGATCAAGGACGCTCGCTCGCTGGAGATCGCTCACCGCGTCGATACAGTGGCCTTCGACAAGACCGGCACGCTGACATCGGGCCGGCCCGTGCTCACTGCATTGCTGGCGGTTTCAGGCATCGAGGCCACGGAAGATCAACTTCTGGCCACCGCCGCCAGCCTGCAAAGCGGCAGCGAACATCCACTCGCACGCGCGGTGCTCGCCGCCGCTGCGCAACGCGGCGTGCAGGCGCCGCCCCTGGGTGCGATGCAGGCCATGCCGGGTCGCGGCGTTCGCGGCGAAGTGAATGGCGCGACCTGGGCCATCGCGAGCCTGCGCTGGTGCAGGGAGCTCGATGCTATGCCCGCGGAAGCCGAGATCGAAAGCCTGCAGGCGCAGGGCGCCACGGTCTCCGCGTTGCTGCGCTTCGACGAAGCTGGCGCTGCGCATGTGCAAGCCCTGTTGGCGTTTGCAGACGAACCCAAGCCGCAGGCCGCGGAGGCTATTCGCACGCTGCGTGCGAAAGGCCTGCGCGTGGTGATGATCTCGGGCGACAACCTGCGCGCGGCGCAGGCCATGGCGGCGCGCCTCGGTATCGCGATCGAGGACGTGCGCGCTGACGTGCTGCCCGCCGACAAGGCGGCACAGGTCAGTGCTTTGCGGCGCGACGGCCATATGGTGGCGATGGTCGGCGATGGCGCCAACGACGCACCCGCGCTCGCTGCGGCCGACGTGGGCATCGCGATGGCGCCTTCGGGTGGCGGCACCGACGTGGCGATGGAAGCGGCCGGCATCACGCTGATGCGCGGCGATCTCGCACTGGTGGCGCAAGCGTTCGAGCTCTCGGCCCGCACGGTGGCGAAGATCCGGCAGAACCTGTTCTGGGCCTTCGCCTACAACGTGGCCGGCATCCCGCTCGCCGCCTTCGGGCTGCTGAGCCCGGTGGTGGCCGGCGCGGCGATGGCGCTGTCCAGCGTGAGCGTGATGGCGAACGCGCTGCTGCTGCGCCGCTGGAAGCCCTGAGAAGCTTTTTTTTCAGTCGAACAACAGCGCCATCATGTGATCGTCGATGGGCGCCGCTGCGCCGGCCCGTTGGTAGAACTTGCGCAGCGTGCCTTCGCGCACGAAGCCCAGCTTCTCGTAGAAGCGCAGGCCCGGCGCGTTGTCGCTTTCGACGCAGAGCTCGATGCGCTTGACGCCGGCGGCCCTCAGTTCGTCGATCGCCTGGCTCACCATCGCCAGCGCTACGCCTTGGCCGTGCAGCGCCGGGTCGACGGCGAGCGTGCCGAGGCTGGCCACGTGCTGCACCCGGCCCGGATAGCGCGTGGCGCGGTAGAAACCTGCGACCCGACCGTCCAGTTCATAGACGAAGAAGCGTCCGCTCCCGACCATCTCTTGGTAGATAGGCCGAAAGTCTTCGAGCGGCATCGGGTCGTAGCCAAGATAGGGCACGACCTTCTCGTGCATGTAGAGCGTGAAGACGGCGTGGAGGTCTTCGGGCGTGGCGAGCCTGCGCATGGGTGTAAGTCTCGAAACGATGGAAGCGCCGAGCTTACATACGGCGCTTCCGCTTCAAGCCAGGAGCGCCACCGAGAACGCCAGCAGTGCGCATTGCACACACCAGGCCCATCGCAGGCGGATGCGTGAATCGAGCACCGCGCCGATGGCCCAGAAGCCCGCGACGGCCAGCGCGAGGAGTTCGAAGCCGGTGCGGAATGCGAGGTCGTCGGCGACCCACAGAAAGGCAAGCGTCACGCCGATCCATCCGATGAAGTGAACCGATGCCGAGACGACCTGCGCACGGGTCAGCGCCGGATCGTGGATGTGCATCGCCTCGTCGAGCGAGAACGGCGCTTCCGGAAAGCGCGCCGCCACATCGGCCGGCCGCCAGCCCGGTGGCTTGAACCACACCGCGAGCTTGTCACGCCATTTGCGCGTGTGCCAGCTGTCGCGCACGAGCGGCGCATACGGCCCGAGGATGGCCCGCAGCGGATCGAAACTCGCGAGCGCCTTGCGCGTGCCGTAGACCGCGCGTTCGTTTTCTTCGGCGAAGGTGCCGAACATCCGGTCCCACACCACGAGCATGCCGCCGTAGTTGCGGTCCACATACCCATCGTTCACCGCGTGATGCACGCGATGGTTCGAGGGCGAGGAGAACACGCGGTCGAACCAGCCGAGCTTGCCGATGTGCTCGGTGTGGATCCAGAACTGGTAGACCAGCACGATGAGCCCTGCGATGCCGAATTGCTCGGGCGGCACGCCGACCACCGCCATCGGCAGGTAGAAGGCCCAGCCCAGGAAGGCGACCATGCTCTCCTGCCGCAGTGCGGTCGAGAAGTTGAACTGCTGGCTCTGGTGATGCACCGAGTGCGCAGCCCAGAACACCGCCGACTCGTGCCCCGCGCGGTGCAGCCAGTAGTCGCAGAAGTCGAACAGCAGCACCGCGACGATCCAGCCGATGGCGCCGTCCCAGAAGGTGGGCCGCGTCCAGATCGCGAAGACTGGATAGACCATCGCGTAGAGGCCGATCTGGAAGAGCTGCGTGCACACCGCGAGCACCTGGCTCAGCAGGCCCTGGCTCAGGCTGCCGAGCGTGTCGCTGAAGCGGTAGGTGTTGCGGCGCTTGAGCCAACCCCACGCAAATTCGCACGCCATGAGCAGCGCGAACACGGGCACGACGAGAACGACCAGCCGATGCACCGCGTTTTGTTTTTCAGCAAGCCTTCAGCGAATCTTCAGCGATCCGGCGCATCCGATGCATCCGACGAGAGGCCGGCCACGATCACCGCGTTGGTGCCGCCGAAAGCGAAGGAGTTGGAGAGTGCATAGCGGATGCCCTTGGCTTCGCGCGCTTCGCCGCGAACGAAGTCGAGATCGAAGGCAGCATCGGGTGTCTGCAGGTTCGCGATGGGCGGCAGGGCTTCGCGCGCCAGCGCACGCAGCGCCGCAATGAGCTCGATGGCGCCGCCGCCGCCGAGCACATGGCCATGGATCGCCTTGGTCGCGCTCACGGGCGTGGCATTGCCGAACACCTCGCGGATCGACGCAGCTTCGGCCGCATCGCCGGCCGACGTAGCTGTGCCGTGCGCGTTGATGTGGCCGATGTCCGAGGCCTCGATGCCGGCATCGCGCAAGGCGGCCCGCATGGCACGCACCTGGCCGGCGCTGTCGGGGTTCGTGATGTGCGTGCCATCGCAATTGGTGGCGTAGCCCGCGAGCACGAAGGATGCGGCGTTCGCGCCGCGCGCTTGTGCATGCGCTTCGGACTCGATCACCAGCGCCGCGGCGCCTTCGCCGATGGCAAAGCCCGCGCGGTCGCCGGAGAAGGGCCGGCATGCGGACGACGGCGCATCGGCCGGTGGCGGTGCCATCACGCGCATCGCGTGCCAGCTGGCCATCACGCCGGGCGTGAGCATCGCGTCATGGCCGCCGACGATGGCGACGTCGATCCAGCCACCGCGAATCGCACGCATCGCCTCGCCGATCGCCACGGCCGAGGAGGCGCAGGCGCATGCATAGGCAATGGCCGAGCCGCGTGCGCCGAAGTGCAGCGCGAGCTCCGCGACCGCTGCGTTCGGCATCACGGTGAGCACGGTCGTCGGGCGCATGCGCTTCTGTTCGCCGTAGAGCGCGCTGGTCGTGGTGTCGAACGTGCCCGCGCCGGCGAGGCCGCTGCCCCAGAAGATGCCCAGGCGCTCGGGGTCGACGCTGTCGGGGCCGAGGCCCGCCTGCGCGGCCGCATCCTGCGCGGCGGCCAGTGCCATGGCCGTGCCGCGGTCCAGCGGCAGGCGCGAGGTGCTGCGCACGCCGTTCGAATCGAAATCGCAGGCGGCCACGGCGAGCGACATCGGGTCCATGCCCTTGATCTCGAGCGTCTGCGCGCGCACTGCAGAGCGGCCGTTGAACAGCGAATCGTCGAAGGCCTCGACGGTGCGGCCGATGGGCGTGACGAAGCCCATGCCGCTCACGCGCACGGGCGCCGATGCGGCACGCGCCGCGGAGGCGGCGAGCACGGCGTGGGCGGCACCGCTGCTCATGCGTGGGCCGCTTCGCCGGCTGGTGCAACCGCGCCGCTGCTTTCGGTGTCGATCACCTCGCACAGGCGCTGCAGCGTGATGCCGGCTTCGCGCGGATCGAGGCGATCTTCCGGAATGCGCAGATGGAAGGCGTCTTCCACCGCGAAGACGAACTCCATCAGCGCGAGCGAGTCGAGGCCGAGGTCGGTGAGCACGGTGGCGGGCGAGATGGCGCTGCGATCGACCTTGAAGTCGGTCTCCAGGATCGTCGCGATGCTGTTGAAGGTGGGCGAGGACATGGGCTGTGTTCCTTTCAGGTGCGTTCGTTCGGGCGAACTCATGCGTACAGGGGATGCTCGGGCATCGTGCCATGCGCTACCGCATCGGCGAATGACACTGTTTCGCGCACAACCTGTTGACGGTCGTTGTCTATCGTGATCATGTGGTAGCTGTTGGCCACGACCACGGTGCGGAACGCGCGGCAGCGCAGGCCCCGCGCCAGGATGTCGAGATTGGCCACGCTGGCCACCTCGTCCTGCTGGGCATGCAGCGCGAGCACGTTGTCGCACTGCACGGCGTTCAGGTTGCGCCGCACGTGGCGGATCAGCCGGTCGTGTTCGCGCAGATGGCCCACGCCGATCACCGAGCTGCCGGCGCGCGAGATCTTGCGGTGGCGCAGCTCGCGCTCGATCCATGCGCGCACGCGTTCGTTCTTCACGCCGTAGGGCGGGCGTTCGCGGTATTGCCAGAGGCGCCCGAGCGGCGTGTAGAAGGCCAGCGGCAAAAGGAACTGCGTGCGCGGAATCGCCCAGCCGTCGAAGCGCAGCGTGGTCGACATGAGCACCAGCGCATCCACGTCGCGGCCGCAGCGGATGGCCGCGCCCAGCGCGAGCGAGGAGCCGGCGGAGATGCCGATCAGCATCACGCGGTCGTGCTTGAGACGCAGCGCCTTGACCTGCGTCTGGATGGCGTCGAGCCAGCGTTCGTAAGGTGCGGCGTGTTGCAGCGGTGCACTGGCATCGAATGAGTAGCCGTCGATCGACAGCGGATGTGCCGCATACCCCCGGGCGCGCAATGCGGATTGCACGGTCAGCAACTCGTCAGGCGTGCTGCATAAACCATGCAGCAGGACCACCGCGGTGCGTTGCACCTCGGAGGGAACCAGGCTCAGTTGATCGGAGGCGTCGCGTGCGCTCATCGTGTGGCGCCGGCCATGAAAATGACCCGTGTTTCATGCTGCTGTCGTATGCTCATGCAACGACTATCGTGTGGAGCTACTGACCGGCCCCTGACCCATTCCTTCAGCAACTCTTCACACTTCCACCACCCCACCACCATGCGAATCCTGCTTGTCGAAGATGACGCCGTACTGCGCGATGTGATGCTGCGCAGCCTGGCGGACGCGGGCCACCGGGTCGACGTGTCGACCAACGTCGAAGACGCCGACCACCTCTGGCGCGTGCAACCCTTCGACGCGGTGCTGCTTGACCTCAACCTGCCGGCCACCGCGAGCCCCACGAGCGGCCTCGCGAGCGGCCTCACCGCACTGCGACAGGCACGCGCACGCGGCGACCGCACGCCGGTGCTCGTGCTCACCGCGCGCGGCCGCACCGAAGAGCGCATCGCAGGCCTCGATGCGGGTGCCGACGACTACCTGGGCAAGCCCTTCGATCTCGCCGAAGTCGAGGCGCGCCTGCGCGCATTGGTGCGCCGCGCAAAGGGCACCGAAGACATCGTGCTGCTCGGCCAGTTGAAGCTCGACCGCAAGGCGCGTCGCTTCTCCACCGCCGGTGGCCCGCTCGACCTGCCCGCGCGCGAGTTCGAGGTGCTGTGGGAACTGATGAGCCCGCCGGGCCGCACGGTCAGCAAGCGGGCGCTGTCCGACAAGCTCTCGAGCTTCGATGAATCGCTCGGCGACAACGCGCTCGAGGCCTTCATCTCGCGGCTGCGCAAGAAGCTGCTGGGCACCGGCGCGAGCATCCGCACGCTGCGCGGCATCGGCTACCTGCTCGAAGCCGAGGTGTGACGGGCGACGCCGCCACCCGCATCGCACCGTCGCTCACGCGGCGGGTCCTGCGCAATGTGCTGGTGCCGCTGGCACTCACATGGATGCTCGGCGCGGTGATCGCGCTGGTCATCGCCAACTACTTTTCCGAACAGGCCTTCGACCGCGGCATGCTCGACGATGCCTATGCGTTGTCGGCCAACGTGCAGGCGGGCGAGCGCGGCATCGAGTTGCTGCTCACGCCGCGCGAAGTGGCCACGGTGCTCTTCGACCAGATCGACAAGGTCTACTTCTCGGTGCAGCGGCTCGACGGTTCGCTGATCTCGGGCGAATCGGACCTGCAGGCGCCGCTGCCCGCGAGCGGCGCGCGCTACCGTTTCTCCGACGTGACCTACCAGGGCAAGCCCATGCGCGCGGTGACGCTCGAGCACGATGCGGAGCCCGGCATCGCCATGCCCTACCGCGTGGTGATTGCACAGACCACGCTGAGCCGCACGGCGCTCGTGCGGCAACTGCTCGGCTTTGCGCTGGCACCGCAGATCCTGCTGTTGGTGCTGCTCGCCGTGTGGCTCTGGTACGGCATCCGCAGCGACCTGCGGCCGCTCGGCGACCTGCAGCGCGCGCTCGACCGGCGCGACGTGCGCGACCTGTCGCCAGTGGCGGTGGCGCAGACCTCGCGCGAGCTGCAGCGCCTGGGCAATGCGGTCAATTCGTTGTTCGAACGGCTGGGCCACAGCGTGCAGGCGCAGCGCGAGTTCGTGGGCAACGTGGCGCACGAGCTGCGCACGCCGCTGGCGGGCATTCGCGCGCTGGCCGAGTACGGCCTTGCGCAGCACGACACGGCGGTCTGGCGCGAGCAGCTCGAGCGGGTGTCGGAGCGCCAGGCCCGCGCGAGCCACCTGATCGACCAGCTGCTCGCGCTCGCCCTGGCCGAGGAGGCGCGCACGAGCCTGGCCCGCGAGCCGGTGCGCCTCGACGCACTGGCCGAGCAGACGGTGCTGCGCCACCTGGCGCGCGCGGATGCGCGGGGCGTGGACCTCGGTGCGCGCGGCCTCGATGACGGCGTGGTCGTGATGGCCAATGAAGCACTGGTCGAAGGCATTCTCGACAACCTCATCGACAACGCGCTGCGCTATGGCGGCCGCACGATCACCGTCGAGCTTGCAGGGCGCACGCTGAGCGTGATCGACGACGGGCCCGGCATTCCGCTCGAGGCGCAGCGCGACCTGATGCAACGGTGGGCGCAGGGCCCTGCCGGGCAGAAGCTGGGGCAGGGCTCGGGGCTGGGGCTGTCGATCGTGTCGCGCTATGCCGAGCTGCTGGGGGCGGAGTTGCGACTCGAAGCGGCCGAGCCCGCGGGCTTGCGCGTGAGCGTGGCGTTCGGAGAGGTCGCCTAGGTCTGCGTCGGCAGCGGCGTGCCCTGGTGGAACGCCATGCGCCATCTGCCGCGCCGCAGTCGCCACAACGAGCTGCGAAGCGAATCGGCCGAGGGCCGCTGCGGTATCGCGGCACGGTGCGCGCGGTAGGTGACCAGCGCGATGTCGGGCGCCATGCGTTGCACGCGGAAGTCCGAGATCGTTCGCTCCGAGAAGGCTTCGTCGCGCAATGCCTCGATGATCGCGGGCCGTGTCCATTCGACGCCTGAAACGCCGAGTTCGCGAAAGTCGTCGTCGAGCAATTCCTCGAGCTGCGCGGCACTGCTTCGCACTTCGCGAAGATGCAAGGCGCCTTCGAGTTTCAACAGCAGCGCATCGAGGTCTTCCGCCGGCTCGGCTTCGTAGAGTTCGAGCGGAAGCCCATCGGGATCGGCGAAGAAGGTGAAGCGCCGGCCCGTGTATTCGTCGATGCGCAACGGCTCGACCGCGATGCCTTGCGCCGCGAGTTCATCGGCCGCGGCCTGCACGTCGTGCACTTCGAAGGACAGGTGCCGCAGCCCCTGCGCCTCGGGCCGGGTGGGACGCGCAGGTGCTTCGGGAAACGAGAACAGCTCGATCTGCGTACCGTCAGGCAGCGCGAGATCGAGCTTGTACGAAGCGCGTGCGGCACGGTAGTTCTCGGCGACCACGCGCAGCCCGAGCACCTCGGTGTAGAAGCGCTTCGAGCGTGCGTAGTCGGCGCAGATGATGGCGACGTGGTGAATGCGGGCGAGCTGCATCATGGTTATCTCAAGGGCTTGCGCAGGAAGACGCGGGTGCGCTCGGCGAAGGCGACGCGCTTGTATTCGACATAGCCGATGCGTTCGTAGAGCGCGCGGTTCTCGGTCATCTTCTCGTTGGTGAAGAGGTAGATCGAATCGTGGCCTTGCCGGAGCGCTTCATGCTCGGCGAGTTCGAGCAGGACGCGGCCGACGCCGGTGCCCTGGTGCTGCGGCCGCACCGCAATCACGTCGATCAGGAAGCCTTCGTCGGTGATGTCGAGCACCAGCGCGGCGATGGTTTCGTTCTGCTGCGTGGCGACCCAGACCTGCGCATCGGCGATGGCTGCGCGGTAGTCCTTGGTCATCGGAATCGGCGTGAGGCCGAGGCGCGGGATGTAGTGTCGAAAGGCCTCGATGGCGCATTCGGCGATGGATGCCGCATCGTCCGCGTCGGCCCGGCGGAGGGTCCATGCCGTCCCTTGGCTCACGCGTCGAACTCCACCTCGCCCTCGATCTCGACCGGGATGTTGAACGGCAGCTCCGCCATGCCCACGGCACTGCGCGCATGCGCGCCGATGTCGGGCCCGAAGAGTTCGAGGATGAGGTCCGAGAAGCCGTTGATCACCGCGGGCTGCTTGTCGAAGCCAGGTGCCGAGGCGACCATGCCGAACACGCGCGTCCAGGCCGTGATGCGATCAAGATCGCCCAGCGCGCGCTGCAGGCTGCCGAGCATCGCGAGGGCCGTGAGGCGTGCTGCCGCATAGCCTTGCTCGACCGTCACCTCGCGGCCCAGCTTGCCGAGCGGCGCGGCGATGGTGCCGTCGGCGTTGAGCGGGCCATGGCCCGAGACGATGGCGCGGCGGCCGATGAGCCGCACGAACTGAAAAGGCAGCACGACGCCGGGTGGCGGCGTCACGGTCGGGGGAAGAACGAGGCCGAGCGCGGCCAGTCGTTGTTCGATGCGGGCCATGGCATTTCTCTCCTGTGGCGGACACGAAAAATCCGCCGCATCTTGCCATGGCCTTGGGGCGTCAGCCGAGTGCCGGATAGTCCGTGTAGCCCTTCGCGCCGCCGCCGTACATGGTGGCCTTGTCGAGCGCGTTGAGCGGTGCGTTTTCGCGCAGGCGGCGCACCAGGTCGGGGTTCGAGATGAAGGGCTTGCCGAAGGCCACGAGGTCGTCGCCTTCCTTCACGGCTTCGTCGGCCAGCGGCTTGTCGTAGCCGTTGTTGACCATCCATGCGCCCTTGCCGCCGGCTTCGCGGTACGCGGCCTTGAGGGCTTCGTAGTCGAAGGGGCGGTCCTCGATCTCGCGCGGGCCGCCGGTGGCGCCTTCGATGATGTGGATGTAGGCGAGGTTCAGCTGCGCGAGCTGCTTGACCACGTAGGTGAAGAGCGGCTGCGGGTCGCTGTCGTGCACGTCGTTGGCAGGCGTGACGGGCGACAGGCGGATGCCGGTCTTGCCGCCACCGACCGCGTCGACGACGGCGCGCGTGGCTTCGAGCAAGAGGCGCGCGCGGTTCTCGATGCGGCCGCCGTAGTCGTCGGTGCGCTTGTTGCTGCCGTCCTTCAGGAACTGGTCGAGCAGGTAGCCGTTGGCGCCGTGCACTTCGACACCGTCGAAGCCGGCGGTTTCCACCGCGCTGCGGGCGGCGACGGCGTAGGCGTGGACGATGCCCGGCAGTTCACCGGCATCGAGCGCGCGCGGCTCGGAGGTTTCGACGAAGGTCGGCACGCCGCCCTTGATGAGCACGGTCTTGGTCTTGGCGGTGATGGCCGAGGGGGCGACGGGCTTTCCGCCATCGGGTTGCAGTTCGGTGTGCGAGACGCGGCCCACATGCCAGAGCTGAACGACGATCTTGCCGCCCTCGGCGTGCACCGCGTCGGTCACGCGCTTCCAGGCGTCCAGCTGCTCGGTGCCGTAGAGGCCGGGCACGTCGGCGTAGCCCTGGCCCTGGTGGCTGATGGCGGTGGCTTCGGTGATCAGCAGGCCCGCGGTGGCACGCTGCGCGTAGTAGGTGACGGCCAGCTCGGGCGGCACGGCGTTGGGCGAGCGGTTGCGCGTCAGCGGCGCCATCACGATGCGGTTGGCGAGCTTCAGGTCGCCGGCCTGTACGGGGTCGAAAAGGGTGGACATCGTGGATGAGGGAGCAGAGTTGAAACAGGCGCAAGGCTAAGCGCCCGGCCTCAACCCTGCTGTCGCACGGTTGTCCCGATTGGTGTTAATGCACGGTCAGGGCAGCAGCGCGGCGCTCACGCGCACCGGCATGGCGAGCAGGATCTGCCCCATGCCCTTGCCGAGCGGGTCGTTCCGCAGCGACGCCATGCCGCCACCGCCCAGCGCTTCTTCGCAGACGAAGTTGAAGGCGTCGATGCCCGGCACCTCGTAGCGCGTGACGCGGCCCTTGACGAGGTGTGCGAGCCACTCGGCCACGCGTGCTTCGGTGAGCTGTTCGCGCAGCAGCGGCAGCAGGGCGGGGTGGCGCGCGATGACGCCGATGTTCGAGGTGTCGCCCTTGTCGCCGCTGCGAGCCCAGGCGAGGCGGATGAGGGGGACTTCGACGGTGTCGATGGCCTCCGGTGCCGCTGCTTGTTGCGTGGCGCTGGCGGGGCGCGGCATTGGGGTATCGATGACAGCGCGTGCAAGGGTGCGCGGCACATCGATGCGCTGCCCATCGATGCTCACGCTGGCCTCGACCTGCGACTTGTCGAGCAGGAAGGCGTATTGCCGGATCGATGGCGATACGGAAGCCCGCCCACCCCCGGCGCCTGTGGTGCCCGGAGACCACGAGGTGCCGGCCGGCGCCACCTCGCGCGCGAACAGTTCGAGCGCCTCCTTGCGCGGATGCGTCACCGCGAGCCGCAACACCACCTCGCGCGTCTGCAGCGCCTGCGCATTCGCATGTGGGCCGTAGCAGGACTCGGCGCCCAGCATTTCGATGTGCGTGCCACTGTAGGGGCCGAAGCCGAACTGCGTGAAGAGCTCGCCGGTACGCGCGAGGATCGCCTCTCCCGTGCGCCGCGCCTTCGCGGCCGCATCGAAGCCCACGATGGTGAGCTGCGCCGCGGTCTTGAAGCCGTCGACATATGTGGCGCTGACCTTGTAGCTCGTGGTCGGTGCACGACCGCGCGCGCCATGCACGCGCACGCGGTGCTCGCCGACTTGCTCGATGCGCACCTGCGTGAAGTCGGCCGTCACGTCGGGCAGCAGGTAGGCGGCCGGGTCACCGATTTCATAGAGCATCTGCTCGCCCACCACCGCGGGCACGAGCTTGCCGCCGGTGCCCGCGGGCTTGGTGACGACAAAGCTGCCGTCGGCGCTGCACTCGACGATCGGGTAGCCGATGTGGGGCCAGTCGGGCACGGTGTCCCAGTCGGTGTGCAGGCCGCCGGTGGCCTGGCAGCCGCATTCGATGATGTGGCCCGCGAGGCTGCCGGCGGCAAGCAGGTCGTGGTCTCCGGGCTGCCACTTGAATTCGTGCATCAGCACGCCGAGCGTGACGGCCGAGTCGACGCAGCGGCCGGTGATGACGACCTGCGCGCCTGCATCGAGCGCCGCCTGGATCGGCTGCGCGCCGAGGTAGGCGTTGGCGGTGAGCACGCGTTCGGGCAGCGCTGCGCCGCTTTGCAGTTCGCGCACCGGCGGCTGGGCCTGGCACAGTTGCGGCAGCAGCGCGGACACGTCATCGCCGCTCACTACCGCGATCTTGAGTTCGATGCCTTGCTCTTTCGCGAGCGCGGCCAGTGCGTCGGCGCAGCCTTGCGGGTTGACGCCGCCCGCGTTGCTCACCACGCGGATGCCCTGTTTCACGACATCCTTGAGCACCGACTTCATCGCGACCGAGACGAAATCCGTCGCATAGCCCAGCTCCGGCTTCTTGAGCCGCGCACCCGCGAGGATCGACATGGTGAGCTCGGCGAGGTAGTCGAACACGAGGTAGTCGATCTGCCCGCTGGCCACGAGCTGCGGCGCGCCCACGCTGCTGTCGCCCCAGAAGCCCGAGGCGCCGCCGATGCGGACGATGCGTTCGTCGTTGCCTTTGCTGTCGTTGCTCATCGGCCGCTCCATTGCGGCTTGCGCTTCTCGCGAAAGGCCAGCTGCCCTTCGGCCGCATCTTCGGTGAGCGCGAAGAGGCCGATCTGGCTTTCGGTGAACGCCATCGATTCCTCGAAGGCCATCGCCTCGATCTTCTTCATCGTGTAGAGGCCGCGGCGGATGGCGGCGGGCGACTTGTCGAGCATGCGTCCGAGCAGCCAGTCGACGCTCTCGTCGACGTCGTCGCTCACGCGGTTGATCAATCCATGTTCGAGTGCTTGACCAGCGGTGATGGGTTCGCCGGTGATGCACATCTCGGCCAGCACGCGGCGCGGCAGCAGGCCGTCGAGCACGCTGAGCACCTGCGCGGGAAAGAGGCCGACCTTCACCTCGGGCAGGCCGAACACGGCACTGCTGCTCGCCACCGCCATGTCGCACATCGCCATGATCCCCATGCCGCCCGCCATGCACGCGCCGTTGACGCGCGCGATGAGCGGCACGGTCGAGTGGCGCGCCTGGCGGAAGAGGTTGGCGAAGCCCTGGTAGGGCTGCGCGTAGTCGAACTTGAAGGAGGTGCCGCTTTGCAGGTCGGCGCCCGCGCAGAAGGCGCGCGTGCCGGCACCTGTGATGACGACGGCGCGCACCGCGGTGTCGTTGTTGGCGCGTGCCAGCGCGTCGGACAGGCGTGCGAGCACAGCGCCGTTGATCGCGTTGCGCCGCTCCTCGCGGTCGATGGTGAGCCACATGACGGGCCCGCGCATCTCTTGGCGCAGTTCGACGGTGGGAGGGGTTTCGGCCATGGCGCTGGGTTCCTTCGGTGGTCTTCTGGAGTTCTGCCCGTAGCGTGACGCGAAAAAAAAGCCGCATCGTGCGGCTTGTGGCTGAAGCGGCCCGGGTTTTCCCGTAGAGGGCCCGGCCGGTTCGCTGCTTCTGTGAGCTTCGGTTTACTTCAGCAGGCCTTCGGCCTTCATCGCTTCCTGCACGGCCGGACGGGCCGCAACGCGCGCATGCCAGGCCTGCACGTTGGCGAAGGCCGAGATGTCTACGCCGGTCGGCTTGGTCCAGTTGGTCACGGTGAACAGGTAGCCGTCGGCCACGCTGAAATGCTCGCCCATCAGGTACTGCTTTTCGGCGAGCTGGCCGTCGAGCCATTCGTAGCGCGACTTGAGCTTGTCCTTGAAGATGGTCTTGGCTTCCTCGGGCATGTTCGGGTTGAACAACGGGCTGTAGCCCTTGTGGATCTCGGTGCCGATGAAGGTGAGCCACTCCTGCAGGCGATAGCGCTGCAGCGTGCCGGCGGCGGGCGCGAGGTTCTTGGTGGGTGCGAGGTCGGCGATGTATTGCACGATGGCCGGGCCTTCGCGCAGGCGCGTGCCGTCGTCCAGTTCGAGCATCGGCACATAGCCCAGCGGGTTGATGCCGTAGTAGTCGGTGCCGTCCTGCAGCTTGTGGCTCTTGGTGCTGGCCATCACGGGTTCGAAGGCGAGACCGGCTTCGTGCAGTGCGATGTGGGGCGAGAGGGAACAGGCACCGGGCGAGTAATACAGCTTCATGCGAAATGGCTCCAGGGAAATGGATGGATGACGAGGTTGATCTTTATGCGAAACCGAGGGGCATGCTAGCGGGTTTGGCGGCGTCGCGTTTTTGTCCTACGGCCGCTTGGGGCTGGTGACTATCGGGCAGGCGGGGCGTGCTTTCTAAGCTCCCCCGCACGGTGGGCGAGGCCTGCTGCAAGGAGTTTCGGATGTTGAAGTACGCGATCATTTTTGCTGTCGTTTCGCTGGTGGCCGGCTTGCTCGGCTTCGGTGGCGTGGCTGCGGGAGCGGCCGGTATTGCCAAGCTGCTGTTCGGCCTGTTCCTCGTGCTGGCCGTGCTGTTCGTGGTGCTCGCCGCCCTCGGCGTGGGCGCGGTGAAGAAGGCGCTGGACTGATGCAGCGTCTGAAGACGAAGTGGCCGCAGGCGCGGTCGCTCGACATGCTGTTGCAGAGCCCCGCGCACCGTGTGCTGCGGGTGCTGCTCGTGACGCAGGCTCATTGGCAATTGCCCGAACACCGCTCGCGGCGACGACGGGCCTGAAGAAAACTCCCATGCACATTTCCCACATCGACGCGCAACTCGACTACGAGGTGGCGGCGCCCGCACACATGCTGCTCAACATCGAGGCCGCGCGCGCCGGCGCGCAGGCGGTGGTGGAAGAGACCTTGACCATCGAGCCACCGACCGAGATGCAGGTGTTCTGCGACGAGGGCAGCGGCAATCGCTTCATCCGCTTCGATGCCAAGCCGGGGCCGCTGAAGATCGGCTACAAGGCGACGGTGCAGCGCTCGCATGTGCATGTGCCGCCGGACCTGCGCGAGGTGCCGGTCAGCGAAGTGCCTGACGAGGTGCTGCACTACATGATGCCGACGCGTTATTGCGAGTCGGACCTGATGTCGCGCTGCGCGCAGCAGCTCTTCGGCGAACTGCCGCCGGGCATCGGCCGGGTGCAGGCCATCGTCGACTGGATCCACGAAAGCATCGCCTACGAACCGGGCAGCAGCGACTCGACCACCACCGCGCGCGAAGTGTTCGTGGAACGCGCGGGCGTGTGTCGCGACTTCGCGCACCTGGGCATCACCTTCTGCCGCGCGCTCAACATTCCGGCGCGGTTGGTGGTGGGCTATGTGTGGTTCGACGAACCGCCGCAGGATTTTCACGCCGTGTTCGAAGCCTGGCTCGGCGGGCAGTGGGTGCTGTTCGATCCGACGCGCATGGCGCCCGTCGACCGGCTGGTGCGCGTGGGCACGGGGCGCGACGCCAAGGACGTGGCCTTCTGCACGATCTTCGGCGCGGTGCGCATGACGGACAAGAAAAT
Source organism: Variovorax sp. RKNM96 (assembly GCF_017161115.1). Taxonomy (GTDB): domain Bacteria; phylum Pseudomonadota; class Gammaproteobacteria; order Burkholderiales; family Burkholderiaceae_C; genus Variovorax. Next base: position 52,812 of record NZ_CP046508.1, read on the forward strand.
CGTGGTGCGCGAGCTGCAGGACGAAAGCGTCGCGCCGCCGGCCGCGCCTGCGCCCAGCGGCGCGCTGGTCGGCATCGAAAAGCCGGTGCCGGTGACCCAACTGGTGGAAACCACCGGCTGACAACAATAGTTTGCTATTAAAAATGTAGCAAACTATCCAGTATCCATGGGCAGGTGCAGGCGGTTTGGCATTGCCCCCTAGCTTGCCCACACAACAGGCGCAAGGCGGCATCGCCGATTAAAATCGGTGCCCTTTGCGCAGCGCACGCGTCTCAGTAGTGCGCCCCTCTTTCAAATGCTGTACCCCGAAGAATTCGATGTGATCGTCGTCGGCGGTGGCCATGCCGGCACCGAAGCCGCGCTCGCCGCCGCGCGCATGGGCGCCAAGACGCTGCTGCTCTCCCACAACATCGAGACGCTGGGGCAGATGAGCTGCAACCCGTCGATCGGCGGCATCGGCAAGGGGCACCTCGTGAAAGAGGTGGATGCACTCGGTGGTGCGATGGCGATTGCCACCGACGAAGCGGGCATCCAGTTCCGCATTCTCAATTCGAGCAAGGGGCCGGCCGTTCGCGCGACCCGCGCCCAGGCCGACCGCGTGCTGTACAAGGCCGCGATCCGCCATCGCCTGGAGAACCAGCCGAACCTGAGCCTGTTCCAGCAAGCGGTCGATGACCTGATGGTGGAGGGTGATCGCGTGGTCGGCGCCGTCACGCAGGTGGGCATCGCTTTCCGCGCGCGCACCGTGGTGCTGACCGCGGGCACTTTCCTCGATGGCCGCATCCATGTGGGCCTGGACAACTACCAGGCTGGGCGCGCGGGCGACCCGCCGGCGATCAGCCTGTCGGCGCGCCTGAAGGAACTGAAGCTGCCGCAAGGCCGCCTCAAGACCGGCACGCCGCCGCGGCTCGATGGCCGCAGCATCGACTTCTCGAAGTGCACCGAACAACCCGGCGACGGCATGCCCGGCGGGGCAGGGCCGATGCCGGTGTTCAGCTTCATGGGCCGCACCGACATGCATCCCCGCCAGATGGCCTGCTGGATCACGCATACGAATGCGCGCACCCACGACATCATTCGCTCCGGCTTCGACCGCAGCCCGATGTTCACCGGCAAGATCGACGGTGTCGGTCCGCGCTATTGCCCGAGCGTCGAAGACAAGATCAACCGCTTCGCCGACAAGGAAAGCCACCAGATCTTCCTCGAGCCCGAAGGCCTGACGACCAACGAGTACTACCCGAACGGGATCTCGACCAGCCTGCCGTTCGATATCCAGTACCAACTGGTGCGCTCGATGCCGGGGCTGGAGAACGCGCACATCCTGCGGCCGGGCTATGCGATCGAGTACGACTACTTCGATCCGCGCGAACTCAAGAGCAGCTTCGAGACCCGTTCGGTCAAGGGCCTGTTCTTCGCCGGGCAGATCAATGGCACGACCGGCTACGAAGAAGCCGCGGCCCAAGGTTTGTTCGCCGGCATCAACGCCGCGCTCCAATGCCGCGGCGAGGATGCCTGGCTGCCGCGCCGCGACGAAGCCTACCTGGGCGTGTTGGTCGACGACCTGATCACCAAGGGCGTGACCGAGCCGTACCGCATGTTCACGAGCCGCGCCGAGTTCCGACTGCAGCTGCGCGAGGACAACGCCGACATGCGCCTGACCGAAGCAGGGCGCAAGCTGGGCTTGGTGGACGATGCGCGCTGGGACGCTTTCAGCCGGAAGCGCGACGCTGTTTCACGTGAAACAGAGCGGCTCAAGTCGATCTGGGTGAACCCGCGCAACCTGCCGGCGGCCGAGTCGGAGCGCGTGCTGGGCAAGGCCATCGAGCACGAATACAACCTGGCCGATCTGCTGCGCCGTCCCGACGTGAACTACGAAACGCTGATGTCGCTGGATGGCGGGAAGTACGGCGCGGCCTCCGCTCTGACCGAAATCGAGATCGAGCAGATCGAAATCTCGGCGAAGTACTCCGGCTACATCGAGCGTCAGCACGACGAAGTGGAGCGCGCCGCGCATTTCGAGAACCTCCGACTGCCGGCCGATTTCGACTACGGACAGGTCAAGGCCCTGAGCTTCGAGGTGCGCCAGAAGCTGGACAAGCACCGGCCCGAAACCCTGGGGCTTGCTTCGCGCATCTCCGGTGTGACGCCGGCAGCCATCTCGCTCCTGATGATCCATCTGCGCAAGGGCGGGCACAAAGCCTTCGCCCGCGACGCCGCCACGGAAGCTGCCACCGAGCCGCAGTCGGCCGAATGAGCGCGCCGATCGATACGCTGCGCGAAGGCGCGGCAGCGCTCGGCGTCACCTTGTCCGATCGGCAGGGCGAGCAATTGCTGGCCTACGGCACGCTGATGCTCAAGTGGAACAAGGTCTACAACCTGACGGCGGTGCGCGATCCGGCAGGGGTGATGACGCACCATCTGCTCGACAGCCTGGCTGTTATTTCGCCACTTCAACACCAGTACCCGGAGAAGGGCAGGCTGCTCGACGTGGGTTCGGGCGCCGGCCTGCCGGGCGTGATCATCGCGATCATGCGGCCGGACATCGAGGTGAGTTGCCTGGATGCCGTGGCCAAGAAGGCCGCCTTCGTCCAGCAAGTGGCCGCCGAACTGGAGCTGCCCAATCTCCGCGGACTGCATGCACGGGTCGAATTGCTGGAAGGCAGCTACAACGTGATCAGCTCGCGCGCCTTCGCTTCGTTGCCGGATTTCTTCAACGGCTCGAAGCACCTGCTGACGCCGGATGGCGTCTGGCTCGCCATGAAGGGCAAGAATCCCGGCGACGAACTCGCGGTTCTGCCGCCAGAAGTGGCTGTGTTTCACGTGGAACAACTGACGGTCCCGGGCCTTGATGCCGAGCGCTGCATCGTCTGGGCACGCAAAGCGGCCGCCTGATTCCGTAAAAGATGCGGCACCGCCGGCAAAAGCCGGCGTTCGAACGGCCCTCCGCGCGCCGGCCTCGCTTAGACTCGACGCCTCCCCTTGGCTCTCTTCTTCGAGGCAAATTCCATGTTTGGCATCGCTGACTACGGCGCGTTTGTCGCCGCCATCGTCCTGTTCCTCCTGATTCCCGGTCCGGGCAATTTGGCGCTGATCACCTCGACCAGCAAAGGCGGAATTCGCGGTGGATTGGCAGCGACGACGGGCGTGATCGTTGGTGACCAGTGCCTTTTGTGGGCTGCCGTGGCTGGTGTGTCGGCGGTTCTGGCCGCTTACCCGACCGCGTTCAAGGCGGTGCAATGGCTGGGCGCAGCCTATCTGGCGTGGCTCGGCATCAAGATGCTGCTCGCCAAGCCCGGCTCGGCGCCGATCCTCAACATCAAGCCCAGCCATTTCTTCCGTCAGGCATTCACGATCACCTTGCTGAACCCGAAAGCCATCGTGTTCTACATGGCCTTCTTTCCGCTGTTCGTCGACCCGGCCCGTCACCAGGGACTGGTCACTTTCGGTGCGATGGCCGTGACGATCGCGGCGCTGACCTTCCTCTACGGCCTGACCTCGACGCTGCTCACGCACTTCCTCGCCGAGCGCATCCGTGCCAATCGCCGCATTTCCGGCACGCTGGAAAAGCTGGCTGGTGTTTTCCTGATCGCCTTCGGCGTCAAGCTCGCGATCTCGCGCTGATCGACCGATTTCCAGAACCGACATGGCCAAGATTTTCTGTATTGCCAACCAAAAGGGCGGCGTCGGCAAGACCACCACCACCGTCAACCTCGCCGCCGGCCTGGCCAAGGTGGGGCAGCGGGTGCTGATGATCGACCTCGATCCCCAAGGCAATGCGACCATGGGTTCGGGCATCGACAAGCGCGAGCTGGAGTTGACGGTGTATGACGTGCTGCTCGAATCGGCTTCCGTGGCCGAGGCGCGTGTCAAGGCGGACAAGCTGGTGGAGGGCGGTTGCGGCTACGACGTGCTGGGTGCCAACCGCGAACTGGCCGGCGCCGAAGTCGAAATGGTGGCACTCGACCGCCGCGAAAAGCGCCTGCGCACCGCGCTGGCGGCCGTCGGCGCCGAGTACGACTTCGTGCTGATCGACTGCCCGCCGAGCCTGAGCCTGCTCACGCTCAACGGCCTGTGCGCCGCCCATGGCGTGATCGTGCCGATGCAGTGCGAGTACTTTGCGCTCGAAGGACTGACCGACCTGGTCAACACCATCAAGCAGGTGCACGCCAACCTCAACAAGAACTTGCAGATCATCGGCCTCTTGCGCGTGATGTTCGATCCGCGCATCACGCTGCAGCAACAGGTGAGCGAGCAGCTCAAGTCCCACTTCGGCGACAAGGTGTTCGACACGGTGATCCCGCGCAATGTGCGGCTGGCCGAGGCACCGAGCTACGGCCTGCCGGGCGTGGTGTTCGATCCGGCCGCCCGGGGCAGCCAGGCTTTCATCGCCTTTGCGCAGGAGTTGGTCGAGAAGCTGCCGCCTGCGAGCGCCTTTACCTCTGGTGCCGTCGCGCCGCCGATTGCACCGGTCGATCGCATCGCGCCCGACCTGGCCATTCCCGAGGACGTGCTGGCGCCCGCGCCTGCCGCCGACTCCACCCCCGAAAAAAGCCTCTGACGCCTGCCTCGAATCAGCACGGCGCTATCAAGTTCGTAGCAAATGACAGTTTCCCGCATCCTGCTGTTGCCGGGTTGGCAGAACAGCGGCCCCGGCCATTGGCAAACCATCTGGGAATCGATCCATGGTGATCGTCGCGTCGACCAGCATGAATGGATGCGGCCGCTGCGCGGTGACTGGTCCGCGCGGCTCGAGGAAGAAGTGTTGGCGGCCCCCGGTCCCGTGGCCTTTGCCGCGCACAGCCTCGGCTGCATCCTCGTCGCCGCCTGGGCTGCACATTCGCGCAACACGCACAAGGTGCGCGGCGCATTGCTGGTGGCGCCTGGCGACCTGGAGCGCGACGATCTTCGGCAACTGATTCCCGGCTGGGCGCCGATCGTGCGACAGCCGCTGCCGTTCCCGGCCGTATTGATCGCCGCGAACGACGATCCTTACTGCGAGGCTTCGCGCTCGCAGCAACTGGCCAGGGACTGGGGCGCACGCTTCGTCGACGCCGGCAAGGGCAGTCACCTGAACGCCGAATCCGGCCTGGGCGACTGGCCCGAAGGCCGGCAACTCCTGAACGACATTTCGAAAGACAAGAACTGATGGCGACCAAGAAACCCAAGGGCCTCGGCCGCGGACTCGAAGCGCTGCTCGGCCCGACGGCCGCACCCGCCGCCGATCACAACGGTGCTGGCACGGAAGAGGGCGGCGCACCGCCGAACCCGACCACGCTGATGCTCGACCAGATGGTGGCCGGCGTGTACCAGCCGCGCACCCGCATGGACGAAGGCGCGCTCTACGAGCTGGCCGAGAGCATCAAGGTGCAGGGCATCATGCAGCCGATCCTGGTGCGCCGGCTCGATGCCGAATCGGCAGCGGCCAAGAACGCCGAATACGAAATCATCGCGGGCGAGCGGCGCTTCCGCGCCGCCAAGCTCGCGGGCCTGGACAGCGTGCCGGTGCTGGTGCGCGACGTGCCCAACGAAGCGGCGGCGGCCATGTCGCTGATCGAGAACATCCAGCGCGAAGACCTCAATCCGTTGGAAGAGGCTCAAGGCCTGCAACGCCTGGTCGCCGAGTTTGGGCTCACTCACGAAATGGCGGCGCAGGCCGTGGGCCGTTCGCGCAGCGCGGCCAGCAATCTGCTGCGCCTCTTGAACCTGGCCGAACCTGCGCAGCAGATGCTGATGGCCGGCGACATCGACATGGGCCACGCCCGTGCGCTGCTCTCGCTAGACCGCGGCACGCAGATCACTGCGGCCAACCAGATCGCCGCCAAAAAGATGTCGGTGCGCGAAGCCGAGGCGCTGGTGAAGAAGCTGGCCGCCGAGTTCACCCTCACGCCGTCCCGCCGCGGCAACGCCGGCGAGAAATCGCGCGACCTGCAGCGTGTGGAGGAAGAGCTGGCCGACCTGCTCACCGCCGAGGTCGAGGTGCGCATCAAGAAGCGCACGAAGCGCGGCGAAAGCGGCGAGCTCGCGATCCACTTTGGCTCCATCGAAGCGCTCAACGGATTGATCGATCGCATCCGCCGAACGGCCTAGTTTGTGAAATCGGCACGGGTCATTCGTTTGATTGATTAACGTAATCCTTTGCGCGTATCCTCGACCGCTGGTTTTTCCAACTCAAGATCTGAAAACAGAGGGAGTCCCTGTCATGACGTTCACCAAGTTCCCGCTCGCGGCCATCGCCGTCGGCGCGCTTCTTCTCACCGGCTGCGCAACCACCGACATGCAGATGGGCAGCCAGTCGGCCAAGACCATGGCCACCGGCAGCGCCGCCGGTTCGTCCACCGCCGGCGAAAGCAGCCAGCTCGAGCGCTGCGAATCGCCGCTCGGCACGGTGTCGCTGATCGAGAACCAGAGCGCGGGCTGGTACACCATCCTCACCGGCGAATACCGCCTGCCGCCTACTGCAAACCTGTTGCGTTTGCTGGTGCAGCAGTCGAACTGCTTCATCGTGGTCGAGCGCGGCGCAGCCGGCATGAACGCCATGACGCGCGAACGCGCGCTGCAGCAATCGGGTGAAATGCGCGGCGGCAGCAACTTCGGCCGCGGCCAGATGGTCGCCTCCGACTACGGCCTGTCGCCCGAGATCGTGTTCAGCAACAGCGATGCCGGCGGCATCGGCGGTGCGCTCGGCGGCCTCGTGGGTGGTGGCCGCGGCCGCGCGCTCGCAGCCGTCGGCGGCAGCCTGCAAACCAAGGAAGCCAGCGCGCTCCTGACCCTCATCGACAACCGCTCGGGCGTGCAGGTCGCAGCCTCCGAAGGCAGTGCCTCCAAGACCGACTTCGGCGCCTTCGGTGGACTGGCCGGCCGCAGCGGCGCCGGTGGCCTCGGCGGCTACACCAACACGGCGCAGGGCAAGGTGATCGCTGCCGCGTTCATGGACGCCTTCAACCAGATGGTCCGTTCGCTGCGCAACTACAAGGCGCAGACCGTGCGCGGCCAGGGCCTCGGCGGTGGCGGTCGGCTCGGCGTGGATGGCGGCGCTGCGCCATCGCAGACCTATGTGCCGCCGGAGCAGGCACCGGCACGTCGCCGCAAGTAAGCCAAACACGCTGGCCTTCGGGCCACGAAAAAGCCCGGCGCTCTCGCGAGCCGCCGGGCTTTTTCATGTGACGTAGATAAATCAGAGGCTGAAGATCTTCCCGGGATTCATGATGTTCTTCGGATCCAGCGCACGCTTGATCGTGCGCATCATGTCGATCGCACCGACACCCGCCTCGGTGACCAGGAAGTCCATCTTGTGCAGACCGACGCCGTGCTCGCCGGTGCAGGTGCCTTCGAGCGCCAGCGCGCGGCTCACGAGTGCGTGGTTCAGCGCCTCGGCCTTCACGCGCTCTTCGGGAATGTTCGGGTCCAGCAGATAACCGAAGTGGAAATTGCCGTCGCCCACGTGGCCGACGAGGAAGTAGGGGATGCCGCTCGCATCGGCCTCGGCCACCGAGTCGAGCAGGCAATCGGCCAGGCGCGAGATCGGCACGCAGGTGTCGGTGGAAATCACGCGGCAGCCCGGGCGCGACTGCACCGCCGCGAAGTAGCTGTTGTGCCGCGCGGTCCACAGGCGCGTGCGTTCTTCCGGCGTGCTGGCCCATTCGAAGGCATTGCCGCCGTGGCTGCTCGCGAGCTCCTGCACCGTCTCGGCCTGTTCCTTCACGCCGGCCGGCGAGCCGTGGAATTCCATCAGCAGCATCGGCTCTTCGCGCAGGTTCAGCTTGGCGTAGGCGTTCACCATGCGCACCGTGTTCACGTCGATCAGTTCCACGCGCGCGATCGGCACGCCGAGCTGGATCGTCTCGATGGTGGTGCGCACCGCAGCCTCGATGCTCGGGAACGAGCAGATGGCCGCCGACACGGCTTCAGGCAGCGGATAGATGCGCAGCGTGACTTCGGTGACCACGCCCAGCGTGCCCTCGCTGCCCACCATCAGGCGCGTGAGGTCGTAGCCGGCGGACGACTTCTTCGCACGCGTGCCGGTGCGGATGACTTCACCCGCAGCCGTCACCACCTCGAGCGCCAGCACGTTCTCGCGCATCGTGCCGTAGCGCACCGCGTTCGTGCCGCTCGCGCGCGTGGCCGTCATGCCGCCGATGGAGGCGTCCGCGCCCGGATCGATGGGGAAGAACAGGCCCGTGCTCTTGATCTCCTCGTTGAGCTGCTTGCGCGTCACGCCCGGCTGCACCGTCACCGTGAGGTCGTCGGCGTTGATCGACAGCACCTTGTTCATGCGCGACACGTCGATGCTGATGCCGCCCTGCACCGCCAGGAGGTGGCCTTCGAGCGAGGAGCCAACGCCGAAGGGGATGACCGGCACGCTGTGCTCGCTCGCGAGCTTCACGGCATCGGCCACGTCCAGCGTGCTCTCGGCGAACACCACGGCCGAGGGCGGCGGTGCATCGAACGACGATTCGTCGCGCCCGTGCTGGGTGCGCACCGCCATCGCCGTGGAACAGTTGGCGCCGAAGCGCGCCTTGAGCCCGTCGATCAGGCTGGCCGGGACGTCGCGCAGATGAAGCTCCGGCATCAGGTGCGAGGTTTGGGTCGGGGCGTTCATCGGGAGTCTCCTGACGGGTGAGGGGGATCGGCCATTTTACGGAGCGAGCACCATAATGCGCTTCAGAAAAAATGATGAACCCCACGACCCTCAACGCCCTCGCGGCCTTCCCCTTGCAACTGGAGGCCCACTACGCGGCCATTCCCGAGGCTTTCAGGCGCTGGGCGCCGCCCTCGTGGGAGGGCGTGCCCAGCGAAGCCTTCACCGCCATCGAGCAGCTGTGCCATGTGCGCGACATCGAGATCGAGGGCTACCACGTGCGCTTTCGGCGCACGCTCGCCGAGAACCGGCCGACGTTGGCCTCGATCGACAGTGAACCGCTCGCCATCGAGCGCAACTACGGCGTTGCCGACGCGAAGCAGGTGCTGGCCGATTTCCGCCTCGCACGCATGCAGACGATGGAAATCATCTCGAGCCTGACTGACGCGCAACTCGCGCGCACGGCCGTCTTCGAAGGCTACGGCCCGCTCACGATGCGCAGCCTCATCCATTACCTCTGCAGCCACGACCAGCAGCATCTTGCAGGCCTGCAATGGCTGGCCGGCAAGATCGACGCCTCGACGGTCCCCGCATAACCAGGAGCGAGCCCATGGGCAACCGACTTTCCCAGATCGCCACCCGCACCGGCGACGACGGCACCACAGGCCTGGGCGACAACACCCGCGTGCCCAAGGACCATCTGCGCGTGCACGCGATGGGCGATGTGGACGAGCTCAATTCGCAGATCGGCGTGCTGCTCTGCGAGCCCATGCCCGAGGCCGTGCGCGAGCTGCTGGTCGACGTGCAGCACCAGCTCTTCAACCTCGGCGGCGAACTCTCGATGCCCGGTTTCACGCTGCTCAAGCCCGAGGCGCTGCTGCAGCTGGACAACGCGCTGGCCGACCACAACGCCGCCTTGCCGCGCCTGGCCGAGTTCATCCTCCCGGCCGGCACGCGCGCCGCCTCGCTCGCGCATGTGTGCCGCACCGTGGCGCGACGGGCCGAGCGCGCGGTGGTGGCACTCGGCGCCACCGCGGAACTCAACGACGCATTGCGCCAGTACCTCAACCGGCTCAGCGATCTGCTCTTCGTGCTCGCGCGCGTGCTCAATCGCATGGATGGCGGCGACGACGTGTACTGGAAGAGCGAGCGCATGGCGCGCGCGGCCGCCGCCGATGCCACTGACGCCAACGACGAAGAAGGAAGCCCGTCATGAAGATGCCCACGCACACCCTTGCGCTTGCAGCAGCGTTCCTTCTGCTGCCAACTGCGGCCGTCCACGCGCAGAGCGCAGACAACCCACCCAAGGCAGAGCGTGCACACACGCTCAAGCCGCCGCCGCGAAACAGCAAGGTGGTGAATGGTGTCCAGCGTGGAACCAACGCCGCCGGGCGCGGCATCGACCGCGCGGAAGACGCGACGCGACGTGGCGTCAACAACGTGTCGGCCCGTGCCAGCCGGCCGGTGCGCAACGTGGGCGAAGCCTTCGGCCGCAAGCTCGCGCCGGGCTCCAGCGGGCGTGCGGCGCCACCGCCTGTGGGACCGCAGGGCAATGCGCCCTGAAGGCTTGCTTTGCTCTGGGTGGCAGCTTTGCCGCGATAACCTGCTGCAGCTTGCCGCCTGAGCCTCAGCGCCAGCCCGCGGCCTTGAACTGATCCGCGAGCAGCTGCGCCACTTTCGCGTAGCCCTCTGCATTGGCGTGGATGCGATCGGAGCGCAGCGACGTATCCGACAGCACGCTCGAATACACATTGGCGATGAGCAGCGCCTGCCCCGACTTCGCGACCTCTTCGTAGAACGGCGCATCGCTCAGTGACCCGACGAACGCGCGCATCGCATCGGGTGCGGGCGTCGCCAGCAGTGCGACATGCGGCGTGTGCTCGCGCGCCTCTTTCACGAGCGCCGCGATGTTGTCGCGCGTGGCCGAGGCCGACACGCCGCGCAGCATGTCGTTGCCGCCGATGCCGATCAGGATCGCGTCGTAGCTGCCCGCGGCCAGCAGCGACGGCAGGCGCTGCAATGCGCCGGCCGAGGTGTCGCCGTTGACGCCCGCGTTCTCGATCTGCCAGCCGGTGATCTCGCCCAGTTTCACGGGCCACGAGGCATCGGGCGGCGCGCCGTAGCCGAAGGTCAGGCTGTCGCCGATCGCCAGCACGCGGGCATCGGATTTGAGCGCTGCGGCGGAGGGCTTGCGCTTGCCGCAGGCGGCCAGGACGGCCGCGGCCGGCACGCCGCACATCAGTTGGAGGAGGTGTCGTCGCTTCATGGAGCGCGCAGCTTAAACGCGGGCGGCGTGGCCCGTCGGCATTGACCCTTCGCTTGCTCGGAAAGCGCATAAGCCTCCCCGTTTTTGTTCGTTCCCCGGTCGGGGGGCGGGGCGAAGAATCGTCGCCCTGCACGCTCATTCATCACCGAGGTCCGACACCATGCCGCAACTCAATCGCCATCGCTTCCTGCGCCATGTGGTCGCACTCTCCGCCGTGCTCCTGGCCACGCCCTTCGCAGCCCTTGCCGCACCCGCCACCGGCGAGCCGGTGTGGTTCGGCGTGAGCGGCCCGCTCACCGGACAGAACGCGCAGTACGGCGCGCAATGGAAGGCGGGCTTCGATCTCGCGCTCGACCACATCAATGCGCAGGGCGGCATCCACGGCCGGCCGCTGGCCTACAACTTCGAAGACAGCCAGAGCGATCCGCGTCAGTCGGTGGCCATCGCGCAGAAGCTGGTGAACGACAAGCGCGTGCTCATCGAGCTGGGTGATTTCTCGAGCCCCGCCTCGATGGCCGCCTCGCCGATCTACCAGCGCGCGGGCCTGGTGCAACTGGGCTTCACCAACTCGCACCCCGACTTCACCAAGGGCGGCGACTACATCTGGAGCCCGTCGATCAGCCAGGCCGATGCGCAGCCGCTGCTCGCCGACCTCGCGGTGAAGACGCTGGGCTTCAAGCGCATCGCGGTGCTGTACCTCAACACCGACTGGGGCCGCACCAGCAAGGACGTGCTCGTGAAGGCCGCGCAGGAGCGCGGCGCGCAGCTCGCCATCGCCGAGGGCTACCAGCCCGACGAGAAAGACTTCCGCTCGACGCTGGTGCGCGTGCGCGACGCCAACCCCGACGGACTGGTGCTGATCTCCTACTACCCCGACGGCGCGCTCATCGCGGGCCAGGTACGCAGCGTGGGGCTCAAGCAACCGATCGCGGCGGTGGGCTCGGTGTATTCGCCCAAGTTCGTCGAGCTCGGCGGCGCGGCCGTGAATGGCATCCACACCAACACCGCCTTCTTCCCCGAGGAGCCGCGTGCCGAAGTACAGGAGTTCGTGAAGAGCTTCCGCGCCAAGTACAGCAAGGAGCCCGACGCCTTCAACGCCTACGCCTACGACGCCGTGGTGTACGCCGCCGCCGCGCTGCGCCAGGCCGGCCCGAAGGCCGACCGCAAGGCGGTGCGCGATGCGTTCTACAAGATCAAGGACGTGCCCAGCGTCATCTTCGGCAAGGCCAGCTTCGACGCGCAGACACGCCGCGTGATCGGCGTGAAGAGCGTGAACCTGGTGGTCAAGGACGGCAAGTGGGCGCAGATCGACGAGAAGGCGGCCGTGGCGTTGTCCAAATGAGTGGTCTCCCGCGTTGTTCCCTCTCCCGCTTGCGGGAGAGGGCTAGGGTGAGGGCAGCAGCATTCGATATGCAGCAGCTCCTTGCATCGGCCGCCGCACCCTCACCCCAACCCTCTCCCGCAAGCGGGAGAGGGGGCAAGGCGGGCGCCGCATGAGCTTCACCTCGTTCTTCGACTACACGGTCAATGGCCTGATCATCGGCAACATCTATGCGTTGCTGGCGGTCGGGCTCGCGCTGATCTTCGGGGTTTCGCACCTGATCAACTTCGCGCACGGGTCGGTCTACACGGTCGGCGCGTACATCGGCTGGGCGAGCATCACCTACCTGCACACGCCGCTGCCGGTGACCATCCTGCTGGTGGTGCTGGGCTCGGGCGCGCTGGGCATGCTGATCGAGCGCGTGGGGCTTCGGCCGCTGCAGGGCGCCGCGCGCATCGCGCCGCTGCTGGCCACCATCGGCATCAGCTTCGTGCTCGATATCCTCGTGCAGCTCATCTTCAGCCCCGACCCGCGCTCGCTGCCCACGCAGCTGCCCGACTGGCGCCTCAAGATCGGCACCGGCACCATCGGCGCGCTCGACCTGCTGATCGCGGGCATCGGCATCGCGAGCGCGGCGGTGCTGTTCGTCTTCCTGCGTTTCACGAAGCTCGGCTGGGCCGTGCGCGCCACCGCGCAGGACCGCGATGCCGCGCAGCAGATGGGCGTGGACGTCGACCGCGTGAACCAGACCGTCTTCGCCATCGCCGCCGCGCTGGGCGGGCTCTCGGGCCTCCTGGTGGGCATGTACTACAACAACATCAGCCCGGCGATGAGCTTCCAGGCGACGCTCAAGGGTGTGGTGGCCACTGTCGTCGGCGGCGTGGGCAATGTGCCGGGCGCCATCGTCGGCAGCCTGCTGCTGGGGCTGATCGAAAGCTATGGCGTGGCGATCCTCGGCACGCCCTACCGCAACCTCTTTGCGTTCGCACTGCTGCTGGTCATCCTGGTATGGAAGCCCAATGGTCTCTTCGGCCGCAAGCGCGCGTTGCCGCCCGAGCCGCTCACCGGCACCTTCATCGCGCCGAGCAAGCCGTGGCATGTGCCGCGCAGGCTGCTGCTCGCGCTCTTCGCCGCGGCGGTGGCGTTGCCGTTCTTCGATCCATCGCCGTACCTGCTGCAGACGCTCACCAATGCGTGGCTCTACGGCGCGCTCGCATTGAGTCTCACGCTCGTGGCCGGCACCATCGGGCAGATCTCGCTCGGCCATGCGGGGCTGCTGGCCATCGGCGCGTATGCGTCGTCGCTGTTGGTGCTCGACCTGCACCTGCCGGTGGGCACGGGCATCGTGCTCGCGGGCATCCTCACTTCGCTGATCGGCACTGCGCTGATCTTTCCGGCGTTCCGGCTGCGCGGGCACTACGTGTCGATCGCCACGCTCGGCATCGGCGAGATCGTGGCGCTCACCATCCTCAATTGGGAAAGCCTCACGCGCGGTCCGATCGGCGTCTCGGGCATTCCGCCGCTCTCGCTGTTCGGGCGCGATGCGTCGTCGAACGAGGCGATCTACTGGGCGTCGTTCGGCGCGATGGTGCTGCTGGCCCTGCTGCAGTGGCGCCTGTTGCGCTCGCACCTCGGCCGCACTTTCCGCGCGGTGCGCGAAGACGAAGTGGCCGCGCGCGCCTACGGCGTGAGCCCCGACCGCTACAAGGCGCTGGCCTTCGGCTTCGGCGGCTTCGCGGCCGGCGTGAGCGGCGCCTTCACCGCGCACATGTACTCGTACATCAACCACGAGACCTTCGGCTCGCAGATCTCGATCCTCGCGCTCACGATGGTGATCCTCGGTGGGCTCGGGAACATCAGCGGTGCGTTGCTCGGCGCGGTTGCGCTCGTGAGCCTGCCCGAGCTGTTCCGCGTGACGGCCGAGTACCGGATGCTGATCTACGGGGTCGCATTGCTCTTGTTGATCCGCTTCCGCCCACAAGGCCTGCTGGGCACCGTCTGAAGAAAGAACCACACACCATGAGCCACCTCAACGACTACCTTGCCGAGAAACGCGCCGCCGTGCTGGCACGCAATGCCGCCGTCGAAGCGGGCACCGCGCAGCCTGTGCAACTCAAGGCCAGCGTGAAGGCCGAGGGCCGCAGCGGCGTGCGGCGCCTGCGCATTCGCGAGCACCAGGTCATCAGCGACAGCCCGCCCGATTTCGCGGGCTACAACCTGGGACCGAGTTCGCCCGAACTGCAGCTCGGCGTGCTTGGCACCTGCGTCACGCACATCTTCCTGATCCAGGCCGCGGAGCGCCAGGTGCCGCTCGAAAGCCTCGAGGTGGAAGTGACCGGCCTCATCGATCCGCGCGGCGGCAAGCCGGGCCACGAGAAAACGCCGATCTGGCCGCACGAGATCGGCTACACGGTGCACATCGATTCGCCTGCGAGCCGCGAGGAGATCGACGCGCTGTTCGAAGCGGTGGAGCGCAACTGTCCGATCCTCAACCTGCTGCGCAATCCGCAGACGATTCGCGCCGAGGTGAAGCTCGTCAATTCGAAGGCGGAAGCGGCGAATGCGCCGCAGGAAGCGGGCGATGCCATCGCTGCTTGAGATCAAGGGCCTCACGCGCCGCTTCGGCGGGTTGACTGCGGTGAACGCGGTCGACCTTCAGGTGGGCGAGGGCGAGCTGCTCAGCGTGATCGGGCCGAATGGGGCAGGGAAGACCACGCTTTTCAACCTCGTGACCGGCCTCGACCGGCCCGATGCGGGGCAGGTGCTGTTCGAGGGGCAGGACATCACCGGCCTGCCTGCGCAGCAGCTCGCGCAACGCGGACTTGCGCGCACCTTCCAGCATGGCCGCGTGTTCGCGAATCTCTCGGTACTCGACAACGTACTGGTCGGTGCGCACACGCGGCTGCGCGCCGTGAAACCGCGTGTCGGCGGCGTGCCGGGCCTGGGCGCCTTGGCTGAGCTGGCGCTCGCGCTGCTGCAGCCTTCCGCCGTGCGGCGCGAGGAAGAAGCGCTGCGCAAGGACGCGCTCGAAATCATCGCGCTCTTCGGCGAACGGCTCGCGCCGCGCATCGACCATCCCGCGTACAGCCTCTCGTATGCGAACCGACGCCGCGTCGAGATCGCACGTGCGCTCGCACTCAAGCCGCGGTTGTTGCTGCTCGACGAACCCACGGCCGGCATGAACGAGAGCGAAACCGCAGAGATGCTGGAGATCATTCGCGGCCTCAAGTCGCGCGGGCAGACCATCCTCTTGATCGAGCACAAGCTCGACCTCGTGATGCAACTGTCCGATCGTGTGGCCGTGCTCGACGACGGGCGAAAGATCGCCGAGGGATTGCCGGATGAAGTGCGCAACGATCCGGCCGTGATCGAGGCCTACCTCGGCCATCGCCACGTCGGTCAAACACAGGCAGAGGCGGTGCCCGCATGATCGCCACCGTCGCCCGCACGGGTCTTCCGCCTTCGTCGCTCTGGGGCGAAGGTCGCGACGAAGGACTGCCCGAACGCACCGCGGCACCTCCTGCATCTTTCGACGCGAAGCAACCGCTGCTCCAACTGCGCAAGGTCAACAGCTTCTACGGCCCCGTGCAGGCGCACTTCGACCTCGACATCGAAGTGCGCAAGGGCCAGATCGTGAGCCTGCTCGGCGGCAACGCGAGCGGCAAGTCGACCACGATGAAGATCGTGCTCGGCCTGCTCAAGCCGCGCTCGGGCGAAGTGAACTTCAACGGCGAGTCGATGCTCGGCCTCGGCACGCCGCAGATCATCCGCAAGGGCATCGGCTCGGTGCCCGAGGCGCGGCGGCTCTTCTCCGCGATGACCGTGCGCGAGAACCTGCTGATGGGCGCCTATGCGCGCAGCGATCGCAAGGCCGTGGCCGAAGACCTCGAACGCATGCTCGAGCTGTTCCCGCGCGTGGCCGAGCGCATCGAGTTCCAGGCGGGCACGCTCTCGGGCGGCGAGCAGCAGATGGTGGCGATGGCGCGCGCGCTCATGGGCCGGCCGCAGCTCATCTGCATGGACGAGCCGACGATGGGCCTGTCGCCGCTGTATGTCGACAAGGTGCTCGAGCTCATCGCGCGCATCAACGGCCAGGGCGTCTCGGTCTTCATGGTCGAGCAGAACGCGAGCCTCGCGCTGCAGATCGCGCACCACGGCTACGTGCTGCAGACCGGGCGCATCGTGCTCTCGGGGCCGGCGCGCGAGCTGCTGGCCGATGCGCGCATCCGCGATGCCTACCTCGGCGGCGAGGGCGCTGCCCGCACCGCCTCCTGAATGAACGAACGCACACAGGGAGAACCCACCATGGCATTGAAACTCGACCACATCGTGATCGCGGTGCACGACCTCGAACGCACCATCGCCGACTACGGCGCGCTCGGGTTCCACGTGGTGCGCGGCGGTGCCCATCCGGGCCGCGCCACGCACAACGCGCTGGTGGTGTTCGAGGACGGCAGCTACTTCGAGCTGATCGCCTGGCGCGAACCGTCACCCACCGAGCGCTGGTGGCAATTGCTGCAGCGGCATGGCGAAGGCATCGTCGATTTCGCGCTGTTGCCGCGCAGCACCGCGGTCACCGTGGACGATGCGAAGGCGCGCGGCCTCGCGCTCGACGGCCCGCTCGATGGCGGCCGCGTGCGCCCCGACGGCGAACGCCTGCGCTGGCAGACGGCGCGTGCGCCCTCGGCCGATTTGCCTTTCCTGTGCGGCGATCTCACGCCGCGCCATCTGCGCGTGCCCGAAGGCAAGGTGCGCGTGCATGCCAACGGCACGCTCGGCGTGGCGAGCCTTGCGGTCGCGGTGCGCGATCTCGATGCCACGCTGGCGCGCTACCGCGCGCTGCTCGGCCCTGTGCCCGACGATGCCGCCACGCACATCGGCGAGCCTGTGGCCGTGCCCGGCAGCAATGTGCGCGTGGCGGTCATTGCGTTGGGCGGCAGCGTGCTGGTGCTGTCGTCGCCGCGCGAGAACGCCGCGGTCGAGAAGGAGGGCGGCGATGCGCTCGCGCAGCGGCTTGCGGCGCGCGGCGAAGGGCCGTATGCGGTGGTGCTGCACACCGAGGCGCCGAAGTCGACCGGCGTGCTCGACCTGGCGGGAACGCATGGCGCACTGATCGAACTCGACCTGCCGCCGGTGGATCTCCACGTGAAGCACGGCGCGCGCAGTCACCGGGTCAACAGCATGGTCGGAGGCTGACGGCCCTGGTGATGGTGGCACCCGCCGGTCTCGCTAGCGCTGGAGATCGAGCAACAATTCGAGCCGCTCCACGCCAGCCCAGGTCTCGCTCTTGAAGGCCTGGTGGTATGCGTCGATCGCCTCCGTGGAGCGTTCAGCCGCCAGTCGCGCCTTGTCATGCGATGCTGAGCGCATGTAGTAGATGAGGAAGTCGCCTTGCGCGGTGGATTCGAGAAAGACCGACTCGACGGTGACGCCTTCCGCATCCAGGGTTCGCAGCGCCTGGTCACGATGGCCGGCGATGTGGGATGCCCACTCGCGCACGCGGACCAATGAATCGGGCCGGAGGCGCACGCGCACGCAGGCCGGTGTATCTGAAGTAGATGACATGGGACGAGGCTAGCTCAAATGCGCCTTGCGCAGCGTCGCCTGCATCTTCTTCTGCAACGCTGGACCGCCTTTCTCCAGCGCCGCCGCGGGCGCACCGCTCTCCCTGGTCGCCGGCGTGTACTTGCGCCCCCAGATGCTGATCTGCGTCACCACCGGCAGCAGGTCGATGCCCATCGGCGTGAGGCTGTAGATGGCCTTCTGCTTGTGGGTCGGATCGTCGGTCTTGCTGAGCACGCCGTGCTCGACAAGCTTGCCCAGGCGCTCGGTCAGGATGTTCGAGGAGATGCCTTCCTCGGACTGCAGGAACTCCCTGAAATGCCGCTTGCCGGCAAACATCATGTCGCGAACGATCAGAAGGCTCCAGCGGTCGCCGAAGACTTCGAGCGCGAGGTTGATCGGGCAGAGCGATTTCTGTGCGGTGGCCATCGGCGGTTTCCGGTGCGGTTGAAAAACTGCTTGCATTTTTGCATCGGTTTTCGAATACTGCGAACTGCTTGCATTTCAGGAGCAGTTATTTCCACCGATCCCAAGGAGCGCCACCATGCGCAAGCTCATATTGCAGATGCAGATGTCCGTCGATGGTTACGTCTCGCCCGCCAACGGCAACCTCGACTGGCAGGTCTGGGGCTGGGGCGATCGCTGGGCCTGGGACGACAGGTTGAAGGCGTACTTCAACACCGTCTTCGAAGGCGTCGACACCATCTTGTTGAGCCGCAAGATCGTGGAGGAGGGCTACCTCGACCACTGGGGACGCGCGGCGAAGAACTATCCGGCCAACCCGCAGTTCGCCTTCGCGCAGAAGGTGGTCGATGCGCAGAAGGTCGTGCTCACCGACAAGCTGAAGGCGTCGCGCTGGGAGCGCACCGTCATCGCGCACCGCGGCCTGGTCGAAGAGGTGAATGCGCTCAAGCGAGAGGAGGGCAAGGACATCCTCGTCATCGGTGGCGTCGGCTTCGCGTCGTCGCTCGTGACGGAGGGACTGGTCGACGAGTTCCAGTTCTTCGTGAATCCCACGGCCGTGGGCGCAGGGCGTTCGGTGTTCCACGACCAGCGCAAGGGGCACAAGCTGCGCCTGCTCGGATCGACCGGCTATGAATGCGGCGTCGTGGTCAACCGCTACGGCCCGCAGTGAAGGACAACGCGCCGCCCCGATACCAGCGCTTACCTGATTTCACCTGACGATGACCTGAAGTGCTCCGAGCAGACACAACGGCGGCCCACAATGGACTCGTCATCAACGCATGAAGGAGTTCCAGATGATCATCAATTCAAAGAGCATGGCCGTCGCTGCTGCGGCGCTCGCGATGTGCATGGCAGCGGGAAGCGCCTTCGCGCAAGACCGCCGCTTCGATGGACGGCCCGGCGACGGGCGTCCGGGCGCCGAACAACGGCACGACAACCGCAACTTCGACCGGCGCGGTCCGAACCGCGACTACCGCGGCAACCAGGACTTCCGCGATGGCCGCCAGTTCGATCGCCGCGGCTTCCCGCAGCCGCACGCCGAATGGCGCCGCGGTGGCCGCGTCCCGGCCGAGTACCGGGGCCGCAACTACGTGGTGAACGACTACCGCGCCTATAGCCTGCAGGCACCGCCCCGCGGCTACCAGTGGGTCGGCGTGGGTGGCGACTACGTGCTCGCCGCCATTGCCACCGGCCTGATCGCGCAGATCATCGCGGGCCAGTAACCCGCCCGACGCCCGGTCAGGGCCCCATGCGAAACCGCCACAGGTGACTGTGGCGGTTTTTCTTTGGGGGAACGGCCTGTCAGGCCAGCGCGGTGGATACCGACTGGGCGCACACGTTGCGCCCGGTGATGGTGAGGCGCAGGCCCCCACCGTGCCATTCGAGCCAGTTGAGGCTCACATAGGCGTCGATGTCGTTGTCGTCGATGCGGTCGGCCTGGCGGCTCTGCAGGAGCTCCACCGTCGCGGGCAGTGCCCGTTTCAACCGTTCTCGTCGCTCCGCTGCATCGGCCGCCTTTTGGGCGGCCCTGGTTTGCTGTTGCTGCTGCTGCGGGGTCGATGCCATTGCTGATCCGTTCCGGAAGCCAAGGAATTAACCCGAATGTACGCCCCTTGTGTGAAGCCGCACGCTTTCTTTTGAACCCCGCCGTTTTCGCAGTACCCGCCGCGCAACAGCGCCCGGAACGGCGCTCGCGGCGGGGCTAGATTTCGTAGTGGGACGCCTTGGCCTCGTCGCCCAATGCCTTCTCGACGATGGCACGCGTCAGCGTCGGCGCGAACGACTCGATGAAGGCATAGACGTACTTGCGCAGGTAGTTGCCGCGGCGCACCGCGAGCTTGGTGAGGTTGATGCCGAACAGGCGCCCCGCATCGATCGCGCGCAGCTGCGTGTCGCGCTCGGCCTCGTAGGCCACGCCGGCCACGATGCCCACGCCCAGGCCCAGGTGCACGTAGGTCTTGATCACGTCGGCATCCATCGCGGCGAGCACGATGTTGGGCTGCAGCCCGCGCTGCTCGAAAGCCTCGTCGATGCGCGAGCGGCCGGTGAAGCCGGTGTCGTAGGTGATCAGCGGATAGCGCGTGAGCGCCTCGAGCGACAGCGGCGCATCGAGCAGCGGATGGCCCGGCGGCACGATCACCGAATGCGTCCAGCGGTAGCAGGGCAGGGCGACCAGCTGCGGGTAGTCGCCCAGCGCCTCGGTGGCGATGCCCACGTCGGCCTCGCCGTCGATCAGCATCTGTGCGATCTGCTTGGGCGAGCCCTGGTGCAGGTGCAGTTTCACGTTCGGAAACTGCGCGCGGAATTCCTGCACGGCCACAGGCATCGCATAGCGCGCCTGCGAGTGCGTGGCCGCGATGGAGAGCAGCCCGCTCTGCTGCGCGACGAATTCCTGCCCCGCGTGCCGCAGGTTGCTGCTCTCCAGCAGCATGCGCTCGATGATCGGCAGCACGTGGCCGCCCGGCTCGGTGAGGCCGGTGAGCCGCTTGCCGGCGCGCACGAAGAGCTCGATGCCGAGCTCCTCCTCGAGTTCGCGGATCTGCCGGCTCACGCCGGGCTGCGAGGTGTGAAGGGTGTGAGCGACTTCGGTCAGGTTGAAGCCGCAACGAACGGCCTCGCGTACCGAGCGCAGTTGTTGGAAGTTCATCTGGCGCCGAGGTGTCATCCGGACCCCGGAGTGGGCCCGACCGGCGATTCTCTGCAGAAGCGCTTATGCAGGGAACGATGCGTTTGTTGGTTTCACATGAGCAAAACATCTATGCGGCAAGCCTTCTGCGCTGCATTTGTAATTTCGCACGGCTGTGCTAAAGTTCGCTGCATGGACGCCAAGACCCAGAAAAGCGAACTCACCCGCGCCGCCATCGTCGGCGCGGCGATGGACCTCGCCCTGGCCGAGGGCCTGGAAGCGATCTCGCTGCAGGTCATCGCGAGCCGCCTGGGGCTCTCCAAGAGCGGCGTGTTTTCGCGCGTGGGCTCGCGCGAGGCGCTGCAGAAGGCGGTCATCGAGGAGTACGGCCGCGGCTTCCTGGCCGATGTGTTCGTGCCGGCCATGCAGAAGCCCAAGGGCCTGGCGCGACTGAACGACATCGTGGCACGCTGGATTGCCCGCACCCGCGATGTCGAGGCCCAGACCGGCTGCCTCTACGTGGCCGGTGCCTTCGAGTTCGATGACCGCGAAGGCGAGTTGCGCGATGTGCTCCTCGAGGAGATCACGCGCTGGCGCGCCGCCCTGCGCCGCACCGTGACGCTCGCCATCGAGGCCGGCGAACTCAAGGCTGACACCGAACCCGCGCAGCTGGTCAGCGAGATCAACGGGATCATGATGAACCAGCTGCACGACGCGCGTTTCCTGCGCGACCCGCACACCGCCGACAGGGCTGCGCAGACCTGGCAGCGGCTCCTTTCCAGCTACCTCGCCTGAGCTGTCGGGCAAGTGGATTCGCCTCATCTTTCTTTGTCAGAATTTCGCACAGTCGTGCGATAAATAGGAGAAGCGTCATGCTGATCATCGCCCTTTGCCTTGCCATCTATGCCGTCGCCCTTGGCGTCGAAGCCGCCCGCGACACGCTGCGCAGCCTGCCTCGCAGCAACCAGGACTGGGTCTGGTACTGAGAGGACCCTCGCACATGACGAGCACCCCCGCCCCCACGAACTACTACGGCGCCAGCCGGCTGATGCGCGCGATGCGCTTCGGCCTCGGCGCATCGCAGCGCCTCTGGCCCGCACTGGGCGTGCGCGCGGCCTACCGGGTGTTCGGCACGCCGTTGCCGCCCAAGTGGCTGTACCGCGGGCAGCACCCCGGTGCCGACTGGCGGCACGAGGCTTGGTCCTTCGAGGATGCGAGCGTCGGCATCTACCAC
Source organism: Variovorax sp. RKNM96 (assembly GCF_017161115.1). Classification (GTDB taxonomy): domain Bacteria; phylum Pseudomonadota; class Gammaproteobacteria; order Burkholderiales; family Burkholderiaceae_C; genus Variovorax. The sequence goes on from NZ_CP046508.1 coordinate 74,864, forward strand.
CTGGCGGCGCAGGACTCGGGTGCGGAATCGGCGCCCGTCGTACTGCTGGTGCACGGCTGGGGCGGGCATGCGGGCCAGATGCTGCCGCTCGCGCAGGCGATGGCCGCGGTGGGCCTTCGTCCGGTGCTGCTCGAACTGCCCGCGCACGGCCGCAGCGAAGGCATGGCGACCAACGGCGCGCAGTTCGCGCGCGCCATCGACTACGTCACCGCCCGGCTCGCCGCCGACGGCCGTGCATTGCGCGCCGTGGTCGCGCATTCGCTGGGCGCCAATGCGCTGGCGTATGCCGCGGGACGCGGGCTGCCGGCCGAACGCATCGTGCTGCTCGCACCGCCCGCTTCGCCGCGCGAATACACGCGCTACTTCGCGCACGCCTTCGGCCTCAGCGAGCAGACGCGCGCCGCGATGCAGCGGATGTTCGAGGCGCGCGAAGGCGTGCTGATGCCGCAGTTCGAACCCGCGCTCGCGGGCCCGCGCATCGCGCAGCCGACGCTGATCGTCCATGACCGCGACGACCGCGTGAACCGCTTCGCCGATGCCGAGGCCTACCGCGATGCAATTGCCCGCGCACAACTCGTTGCCACGCAGGGCTGGGGCCACCGCCGCATCCTCAAGGAGCAGGCCGTGCTCGCGCAGGTTACGCAGTTCCTGGTGCAGTCGCCGACGGTCATGTGAGCGTGAAAAGGCGCCTCTAAACTGGGTGCCACCCATGGCCTTCGCCATGGACGACACACGCACCGACCACACATGGGTAATCGTTCCTGGCTCTATTTCGAACACAGTTCTTCCAACACCGGCGATGGCGCTGACAGCGAAGAAGCATCGGCCAACGAAATCGCCGAAGCCAACAACAATTTCCCCGTGCTCTGGCAGCTCCTGCTGGCCGACGGCGCGGCCAGCGACGCCATCGACCACCAGCGCGTCTTTGGCGACGCCGGAACCGACAACCTTGCCAGCGACGCGCACGCCGCGCTCGCGCGCATCCGGCAACTGCACGCGTTTGTGGAGCGGCATCCGATGCTGCACACGCTGCCGCAGATCGCGCTGCAGTTCGAGGCACTGGCGCTGCACCTGGCCGAGCTGATCGATGAGACGCCGGACGACAGCGCGCCGCGCTTCTTCGCCAACCTGGACGAGCTGTCCTGGCTGGGCGGCGATGCCGAGGGCGAGGGCTTCATCGAACGCAACCGCCGCGAGTGCAACGAGCGATGGGCCGAGGTGCAGCGCTGCATCGACAGCGGCAACCATCCCGGCGTGGACGCGGCGCTCGGCATCCAGCGCTTCGCGGACTGGGAATCCTGGGCCTGGCAGTTCGGCTTCGGCGGCCTGTCGCATCCGTATTTCGATGGCTACGAGGCGCCGCGCGACGAGCGCTTTGCCGATTTCGAGCCGGAAGAAGAAGACGACGAAGACGGCCATGAACGCCTCGACTACGACAACCACCTGGGCGGCGAACTCTGGCGTTTCGAGGTCGACGGCCGCTGGGGCGTGATGCGCATCGCGCACGACGACGACGGCACCAGCCATCGCACCACCGTGGTCGAGCCTGCGTGGGACGACATCCGCTATGCCGGCGGGAGCGATCCGTGCCTGCTCTGGATCTCGCAGGGTGAGCGCTCGGGCCTGCTGCTCGCCGACGCCGAAGCGCCGCGCGTGCTGCTCGAACCGCAGCTCGACGAGGTCTGGGCCTTCGAGGACGACATCGCCACGGCCCTGGTCGGCGACCACATCGGCCTGCTGCGCACCGACGGCAGTTGGCTGCTCGAGCCCTCGGTCGACGAGGTCTGGAGCTTTGTCGAAGGCCGGGTGCGCGCCCGCGTGGGCGAGCGCATCGGGTACATCGACCTGCTGGGCCAATGGACCATTGCGCCGCAGTTCGAAGAGGCCGAAGACTTCACGCCCTTCGGCCTCGCCCCCGTGCGCGGTGACGAGGGCGGCTGGGGGCTGGTGCGCGCTGGCGGCGACTGGGCCGTGCCGCCGGGTTTCGACAGCCTCCAGTGGCGCCACGACTGGGAGGCCTTCGAAGCCACGCGCGACGGCAAGGCCGGGCTCCTCGATGCGCAAGGCCGCGTCGTGATCGAGCCGGTGTACGCGCAGGTCGACCTGCTCGAGGAATATCCCATCGAGTTCCTGACGACCGAGGACAACGATCCGGCCAACGAGCGCGGCGCCCAGGCCCGGCCGAAGCGCTTTGCCGTGGAACGCGCCGACGGCCTGTGCGGCCTGATCGATGGGCGGGGCCGTGTGCTCGTGCCTTTCGACTACGGCCGGTTCGAGACCCTGGAGCCGCTGAGCGGCCAGGAGCGCGCCCACGCCATGGTCCGGCGCGATCTGGTGCGCGTGGCGTCCAAGGGCGGGCGCACGGCGAAGAACGCGCCGTGGCTGCGCGGCATCTACGACGTGGCCGCCGGCCGCGAGCTGGTGCCTTGCCGGCACCGCACGCTCCAGCCGCTGGCCTGGGGCACGCAGGACATCGGCTGGCTGGTCGCCGATCCGGCGCCGCGCGGCGCGAAGGTCGAGAAGGGGCAGCTCGCGTGGGCGTCCTGCGTGCCGACGGCACGGTGCTGCACCCGCAGGCCTATCCGTGGGTCTCCGCCGCGGTGTCGGTCTCCGACAGCTGGCTGGCCACGGTGGTCCGCTCGGAGTTGTGCAAGCGCTGGAGCGCCGGCGAGCCGGTGAAGGCTGCGCGCAACGACACCGGCCTGTACGTCTGGCTGCATGCCGACGGCCGCGAGCAGGCGCACACCGAGCACATGGCCGCGCGCCACGCCGCCGGTGACCTGCGGGCCGCCTACGAGCTGGCCTGCCATCTGCGCGACGGCGAGGGGGTCGAGGCCGACCCGCGCGAAGCCCTGCGCTGGATGGCGCGCGCCGCCGGCGTGCGCGAGCCCGGCGATGCCCCCTCGACCGCGTCACCCGAGGGCCTGCCCGTGGCGATGTGCGAGCTCTCGAAGATGCTGCGCTGGGACACAGCGGGCCTCGGCGCCGACGCCCCTCTGGGGCGCGCGTGGCTGCTGCACGCCATCGCCCATGGCGGCGCGGACGACGCCGCCACGCAGGCCCAGCTCGGCTACATGCTGTGCGAAGGCGAGGGTGGCGAGCGCGACCTGGAAGGCGGCGTGCAGCACTACGAACTGGCCGCCGAGAAGAACAACACGATGGCGCTCTACAACCTCGGCCTGGCGCACAAGCTCGGCGAACCCGGCGAGCCCGACCTGGCGCGCGCGATCGGCTACTTCCGCCGTGGCCACGAAGCCGGCGACACCGCCGCCACGATGCAGCTCGGCCGCACGCTGTGCCTGCACGCAGGGGCGCTGGCCGAACAGGGCCATGGAGAAGCGGAGGTGAACGTCCTGTATGCCGAAGCCCTCTACGCGCGGCAGAAGGTGGCGGAGGACAGCACCCAGCGCGAACAGGGCTGGGCCTGCTACGAACTGGGCTGGATGCGCTTTCGGGGGCAAGGCGTGCCGGAAGACGCTGCCGCCGCCGAGCGCTGGCTGCTCACCGGTGCCGCGCTCGACGACTGCGAAGAGAACCTGGAGAGCCAGCGCGCCTGCATCGAGGTCTTGGCGCAGACGTTCTACGGTGACCCCGACAGTCCGCTCTTCGACGAGGACAAAGCCCGCGAGTGGACACAACGCCTGCTGGCGCTGCCCGCTACCACGCCGGATGCACCGGTGTGAACACCGGCCTGAACAGGTGCCGCCGCACGATCTCGCCGTAGCCCCGGTAGTAGAAGTTGCCGTTGGCGGCCAGCACGGCTGCGCGATGCCGCCGGAAGTACACCGGGATCTCGTACCAGGGCATCGTCGGCGCGCGGTGGTGCACGTGGTGCAGGTTGTTGAACAGGTAGAGCAGCCCGAAGACGACGTTCGATTCGACGATGGCCACGCGCTCGTGCGGCGTGTCGGCCCAGCGGTGCTCGGTGAAGGTGCGCAGCGACCCCAGCATCATTCCCGGGTAAACGAAGTACAGCAGGTACTCGCCGAAGCCCATGCCGCAGACCCCGATGACGAAATACAGCACCGGCGTCACGCTCAGCGCATGCCAGCCCCAGGTCGGCAGCCGCGAGAAATTGCCCGCGAACACCTGCTGCGATTCGAAGCGCACCAGCTTCCACAGCCGAAGGAACGGCCCGAGCACCACGCGGAAAGCGATCGTCTGGTTCGCCATGTAGATCCATCGCCAGACCGGCCCGTAGCCCGCCCATGCGGGCGCCGAGTGGTAGGCGCTCTCGTTGTCGCGCTCCGGGTGCGTCAGGTGGAAATTGACGTGGTGCGAACTGTGCCCGCGGTTGTAGAACGGATACGGCAGCCACAGGTTGAGCGGCGGCCACACCACCGCATGGCGCAGCCACTGCGGCAGGTGCCGCATCGCGTGGATGCTCTCGTGCTGCAGCGAGAAATGCAGCTGCGCGAGAAAACCGCCCAAGAGGAACAGCGCCCAGCCCGGCAGCGCCGCGTGCCACCACAGCAGCGCGGCCCAGGCGACATAGAGCGTGGCGGCGAGCAGCAGCGTCGGCACTTCGTAGTGCCACCACCAATGCGTCCGGCGCGTGCCAGACGGGGTGCGCGTCGGTGCGGTGGACGGTTTGGCAGTCGATGTCATGGGCGGACGACTCAAAGGACTGCGATCCTAGGTATGAAGAAGCCGTCTGCATGCGCGCTTTTCGCATAAGCAAGGTCACGAAATTTCGTTCCCGCTGCCGTCCGCCGCGGCCTACGCTTGGCGACTTTGCCGCCCGCTGTCGCTCGCCCGTCTCCATGAACACCCGTTTCCCCCGTCTCGCCGTGCTGTGGTGGGCGCTGTCGGTATCCGCCTTGGCCGGTATCTCCCCGGTCCACGCGGCGGCTGTGGACGACTACCCGACCAAGACGATCCGCGTGGTCGTCCCGTATCCGGCCGGCGGCATCGCCGACAAGATCGCCCGCGAGGTCGCCGAGCAGCTGCAGCAGCGCCTCAGGCAGGCGGTGGTGGTCGAGAACCGCAGCGGCGCGGCGGGCAACATCGGCTTCGATTTCGTGGCGCGCCAGCCGGCCGACGGCTACACGCTGCTGCTCGCGCCCGCATCCAACCTCACGGTGCAGCCCGCGCTCTTCAAGCAGCTCAGCTACGACCTCGCACGCGACTTCACGCCGGTCTCGCTGCTGGTGCAGACGCCGCAGGTGCTGCTGGTGAACCCCAAGCTGCCCGTCGGCACCCCGCGGGAGCTGGTCGACTATTCGAAGAAGAACCCGGGCAAGGTCAACTACGGCATCAGCATAGGCGCGTATTCGCACCTCGCGGGCGAGCTGCTCAGGGCGCGGACCGGTGCCGACTTCACCGCCATTCCCTACCAGGGCAGCGCGCCGGCCATCAACGACCTGATCGCGGGGCAGACGCAGTTCATCTTCAACGAGGTGATCACCGCCATTCCGTTCATCAAGGCCGGCACGCTCAAGCCGTTGGCCGTGGCCTACCGGACGCGCGCGCCTTGGCTGCCCGATGTGCCCACGACCGCGGAAGCAGGCCTGCCCGACTTCGAGGTCACGTCCTGGTACGGCGTGGTCGTGCGCAGCGGCACGCCGGCGCCGCTGGTGCAGCGGCTCTCGCGCGAGCTGCGCGCCATCGTGCAGTTGCCCGATTTCAGGAAGCGCTACGACGACATCGGCGCCTTCACCGTGGGCAACACGCCCGAGGAGTTCGGCCGCTTCATCCAGAGCGAAACCGTCAAGTGGACGGCCGTCGTGAAACAGGCGGGCATCCTGCCGGACTGACATCGACATGAGCTGGACCCCGAACAAGCCCATCGCCCCCACGGAGCTGCAAGCCCTGCTGCTGGCCGAGCCCGTTGTCGAGCTCGCGCTGCTCGACGTGCGCGAAACCCGCTGGTACGTGCAGCGCCATCCCAACCTCGCGCGCAACGCGCCGCTCAGCGGGCTCGAATTGCAGATCGGCGCGCTCGTGCCGCGACGTTCCACGCCCGTGGTGCTCTACGACGACTACAACGCGCCCGACGGCGCCGCACAGGCCGCGTCGGGCCTGCTCGCACGCCTGGGCTACGCCGACGTGCGCACGCTCGACGGCGGCCTGCAGCGCTGGGTGACCGAGGGCCTGCCTGCCATCGACGGCTACGGCACGCTGGTCAAGGCCTTCGGCGACCGCGCGCGGCTGCACTACGGCACGCCGGCCCTCCCCATCGATGCCCTGCGCGCACGCCAGCGCGAGGGTCTGCCGACCACGCTGGTCGATGCACGGCCACGCGCGGAATTCGAATTCCTCTCGCTGCCCGGCGCGCGAAACCACGCCGGGACCGAGCTCGCGCTGCGCCGCTTCGAGCCGGGCGATGCGGAACACCTCTGGGCGATCAACTGCTTCAGCCGCACGCGCGGCATCATCGGCGCCACCACGCTGCGGCTGCTCGGCCGCGCGCCCGATGCGGTGTTCGTCGAGGACGGCGTGATGGCCTGGGGCCTGCAAGGCGCGCCGACGGTGCAGAACGCGGCGCCCGACGATGAACTGCCGCCCGAATCGCCTGAGGTCCTGCGCCGCATCGCCGACGAACTGCTCGAACGCTTCGCCCTCCTCGTGGCCGACGCGGCGCAGCTCACCAGTTGGCGCGACGACGACACGCGCACCCTCTACATCTTCGACGTGCGTCCCACTGCCGACCCTGCCCTCGCGGACACCGCGGTGCAGCAGGTCCCCGGCGGCCAGCTGTTCATGCACTTCGAGAACCTCGTCGGCACGCGCGGTGCCCGCATCGTGCTGATCGACGATCCGGCGCACCGCCTGCGCGCCGCGGTCACGAGCTTCTGGCTCACGCAGCTCAACCAAGGCGAGGTGTACGTCTACGACGGCGCGCTGTCGCCCGAACAGGCTCCGCGCGCGCCGGCAGCGGCCGCAACGGACGCGCCTGCACCGCTGGACCCCGAAGCGCTCGCGCAACTTCGCAGGAACGGCGCGGTGACGGTGATCGACGTGGGCGCCAGCCTGGATTACGAACGCGGCCACCTGCCCGGCGCGCTCTACATGCTGCCGGCTTCGCTGGGTCCGCTGGCCTCGCACGCCGTGGCCGGCCGCACGCTGGTCTTCACCTCGCCCGATGGCGCGGCCGCGCGCCGTGTCGCGCGCGATGCGCAACAGCGATGGCCGGGATCGGGGGCGGTGTTCACCTGGCTCCGGGGTGGAACGCAGGCCTGGAAGGCGTCAGGACGGCCGCTGTCGACCGCGTTCGTGCCGGCCCAGCTCCTCACCCCTTTCGACGACGACTGGGGCTCGGTCATGCGCGTGTTCGGCCCGCGCCGCGATGCGGCCTGGGCCGACTACCTCGCCTGGGAGCGGGCGCTGGCCGCGCGGGTCCTGCAGGACCCGTCGGTGCGCTTTCGCTTCTTCCCTACCGGGCAGGGGCCGGATCGGGCAGCTCGATCTTGATGTCGAGCACTTCGAGGTTGTCCTGGGTTTCCAGGTGCACCTTGATGTCGTCCGGATTGATCGACACGTACTTGGAAATCACCGCCACCAGCTCGCGCTGGAGTTCGGGCAGGTAGTCTGGGCGCTTCTTGCCGCTGAGGCTGGAGCGCTCGTGCGCGAGGATGATCTGCAGGCGCTCTTTGGCGACGCTTGCAGTCTTCTTCTTCTCGCCAAGCAGGAACGAGAGAAACGACATGCCTACTTGCTCCCGAAAATCCGCTTGAAGAAGCCCGGCTTCTCGGCGTCGACGAAGCGCATCGGCTTCTCTTCACCGAGGAACCGCGCCACCACGTCGCTGTAGGCCTGCGCCACGTCGGTGTCCTTGTCGTGGATCGCGGGCACGCCCTGGTTGGAGGCATGCAGCACGCTTTCCGACTCGGGGATCACACCGATCAGCTTGATGCGCAGGATGTCCTGGATGTCTTCGAGCGAGAGCATCTGGCCGCCCGCCACCCGGTTCGGGTTGTAGCGGGTGATCAAGAGGTGCTCCTTGATCGGCTCGCCGCCGTCCTTGGCGCGCTTGGTCTTGCTGCTGAGCATGCCCAGGATGCGGTCCGAGTCGCGCACCGAAGAGACTTCGGGGTTGGTCACCACCAGCGCCTCGTCGGCGAAGTGCATCGCCATCATCGCGCCGGTCTCGATGCCCGCGGGCGAGTCGCAGACGATGTATTCGAAGTCCATCGCGGCGAGGTCGTTCAGGATCTTCTCGACGCCCTCTTGCGTGAGCGCTTCCTTGTCGCGCGTCTGCGAGGCGGCCAGCACGAACAGGTTGTCGCACTGCTTGTCCTTGATGAGCGCCTGGCTCAGGTTGGCCTCGCCCTGGATCACGTTGATGAGGTCATACACCACGCGGCGTTCGCAGCCCATGATCAGGTCGAGGTTGCGCAGGCCCACGTCGAAGTCGATCACGGCCGTCTTCTTGCCCGCAAGCGCGAGGCCGGATGCGAAGCTGGCGCTCGTGGTCGTCTTGCCGACGCCACCCTTGCCCGAGGTCACCACCACAATTTTGGCCATGGCCATTCCTTCTTGTTTCGATTCTGTTGTTGGTTTCAGAGCGCCGCGTCCGTCAGGGGATCGCGTCGATCACTAGCTTTTTGCCGTCGAGGCGCACCTGGGCCGACTTGCCGAGCACCGGGTCCGGCAGCGGCACTTCGTTGGTGCGGTAGATGCCGGCGATGGCCACGAGCTGCGCTTCCATGCAGGTCGAGAAGATCCGCGCCTCGGTGTTGCCGCGCGCGCCCGCGATCGCCTTGCCACGCAATGGCGCGTACACATGCACGTTGCCGTCGGCGATGACTTCGGCGCCGAAGCTCACCACGGCCGTCACCACCACGTCGCCGCCGCGGGCGTAGACCTGCTGGCCCGAGCGCAGCGGCTTGTCGATCAGGAGCGTGCCGTTGGCCGGCACCGGCACTTCTCGAATGATCTGCGGGGCTTCGGCCGGCGCCTCGGCGGGCGGGGCCGGCGGCCGGGGCGCGGGGGCCGAGGGCATGGCCGCCAGCGAGAGACCGGCGGCGCGGGCCGCGGCATTCTGGGTGTCGTTGCCGCCGCGCACGGCGATCGGCTGGGTCTGGTGGCGCGCCAGGAGGTTGCGCAGGGCCGCGAAGTCGATTTCGGCGGTGGCTTCGCCATCCTCGTCCTGCTCGGGGAGCTGGGAGAGGTCGATCACCACCGGCTCCTGCTCGAAGAAATCGGGCGAGTCGGCCAGCTGGGCGTCGAGCGCCTCGGCCAGCACGTCCAGGTCGGACGTCTTGAGGATCACTGCGATCAGCGGCAGCGTGGCGCTCTTGAATTCGAAAACCGCCTTGGTGCGCGCGGCGGAGACATCGGCCATTGGGAAAACGTCGGTGCGAAAAGCGTTCGAGTCTAACGGGCGCGGGCTTCCGGCCGGTGACCGGCCTTGGCCCGATCCGCTCCAGACAACACTTCTTGCACGACGTTACGAGGCAAACGCCCGGGATTGCGCGCACTTCGCGCCGCGCTGCGGAGCCCTCAGTTCTTCGTCTTGCCCAGCAGCGCGTAGAGGATGATCGCCCCGAACGTCGCGGTCCCGATGCCGCCCAGCGCGAAGTCGCCGAACTTCAGCGTGAAGTCGCCCGTGCCGATGATCAGCGTGATCGCGGCCACGATCAGGTTCTTGTTCTGCGAGAAGTCGACCTTGTTGTCGACCCAGATCTTGGCGCCCGCAATGGCGATCAGCCCGAACACCACGATGCTCACGCCGCCCATCACCGGCAGCGGAATCGCCTGGATCAGCGCGCCGAACTTGGGGCTGAAGCCCAGGACGAGCGCAATGACGGCCGCCACCACGAACACCGCCGTCGAGTAGATGCGCGTGGCCGCCATCACGCCGATGTTCTCGGCATAGGTGGTCACGCCCGTGCCGCCCGCCGCGCCGCTCACCACCGTGGCGATGCCGTCGCCGATGAAGGCGCGGCCCATGTAGGGGTCGAGGTTGCGGCCGGTCATGGCCGTCACCGCCTTCAGATGGCCGAGGTTTTCCGCCACGAGGATGATCGCCACGGGCGCGATCAAGAGCATCGCGTTAGCCGTGAACACCGGCGTGGTGAAGGTCGGCAGGCCGAACCAGGCCGCGTTGGCGATGCCGCTCAGGTCCACCGGCTTGCCCATGCCCAGCAGGTTTGTGAGCACCGCATAGACCACCGTGGCCAGGATCAGCCCCACCAGGATCAGGAGGCGCTGCAGCATGCCCCGCGCGAACACCGCCACCAGCCCGACGCAGAGGAAGGTCACGGCCTGCATCCACGAATCGAAGTTGCTGGCCGCCATGTTCTTGATCGGCACGGCCGCGAGGTTCAGGCCGATCACCGCCACCACGGCGCCAGTGACCACGGGCGGCATGAAGCGTTCGATCCAGCCTGTACCGATGGCCTGCACCAGCGCTCCGATCAGGATGTAGACCACCCCGCAGGCCACGATGCCGCCGAGCGCCACCGCGATGTTGGCATTCGGCCCCTTGCCCGCGTAGCCGCTGGCCGCGATCACCACGCCGATGAACGCGAAGCTCGAGCCCAGGTAGCTGGGCACCTTGCCGCCGGTGACGAAATAGAAGATCAGCGTGCCGATGCCGCTCATCAGGATCGCGATGTTGGGGCTGAAGCCCATGAGGATCGGCGCCAGCACCGTGGCGCCGAACATCGCGATCACGTGCTGGATGCCCATCGCGCCGGTCTGCAGCCAGGGCAGGCGCTCGTCGGGGCCGATGACGGCGCCGTTGGCCAGCGCGGACGCCGGTCTTTCAGTCCAGTTGAACATTGCTTGTCTCCTCTTGTTGGTTGTGGCGGGCGCCCCGCGCGCTCCGGGGCGTGATTGTGGTCGATGAACCCCGCGCTGAACACACCCAGAAGAGAAGAAGTGGCGGGGCCGCCCGGCCCGCCGCGCCGGCCTCAGCGCGGCTGCAGCACCGCCATGGTGATGCGCGAGACACAGGTCAGCTCGCCCGCCTCGTTCGTCAGGTCGATCTGCCAGACCTGCGTGGTGCGCCCCCGGTGCACCGGCCGCGCGGTGCCGATGACCCAGCCGCTGGTGACCGAGCGGATGTGGTTCGCGTTGATGTCCAGGCCCACGGCGCGGTCGCCCTCGGGGGCCGAGTAGTGCGCGCCGCAGGAGCCCAGCGTCTCGGCCAGCACCACCGACACGCCGCCGTGCAGGATGCCGTAGGGCTGGCGGGTGCGTTCGTCGACCGGCGCGCGGGCGCGGATGAAGTCGTCGCCCACCTCCAGGAACTCGATGCCCAGCGTGGACACGGCCGTGCCGACGTGGTTGCGGGTCAGTGCTTCGACGGAGATCTCTTTTTTCCAGATACGCATTCGGTTCTTTCGGGGACAGGGTTCCAGAAACTATAGCGACGGCGGCTGACAACGGCAGTCGCCTTTGCGTGCTAAGTTGGGCCGATGAAGCACCCCCTCCGCCGTTGGCTCATCGGCATTGCCGCCGTCCTGCTGCTCGGCATCGGTGCGCTGGTGTGGTTCGTGAGTTCGCGGCTGCCCAGCGACGAGGAGGTGGCCGCGCGCATTTCCGAGGGTTTCGAGCAGCGCTTCGGCGTCGGCCTCAAGGTCGGCGCCGCCCACTGGGCGCTGCTGCCGACCCCGGTGCTCGTGCTCTCGGACATCGCCACCGACCAGCCGCGCCCGGTCACCCTGCGCCGCGTGACGGCGCAGCTCAAGCTCTCGGAACTGCTGCACCGCGTCATCGCCGTGGACGAGCTGGAGATCGAAAGCCTCGTGCTGCCGCGCGAGTCGGTGAGTGCCTTCCGCGGCAAGGGCCCGAAGCCGCACGAAGGCGGCAACGTCATCGCGCTGCCCGCGCCCTGGACGCTCGCGCCCATTCCGCTGGAACTGGTGCGCTGGCGCGACGTGGTCTGGATCGACCGGCGCGACATCGCGCTCGCCTACGACGGCGAGATCGCCTTCGACCCCCACTGGCGCCCGCGCCAGGCCCGCGTGGAACGTGCCGGGGCGACGCCGCCCGCGCGCCTGCGCCTGGACCGCGAGGCCGGGCAGGACCGCTGGCGCACCCGCATCGACGTGGGCGGCGGCACGTGGAACGGCGTCGCGCTGTTCGAGGCGCCCGAGGGCGGCAAGCTGCGCCTTTCGGCCGAGCTCGATCCGCGTCAGGTCGACATCGAAGGCCTGGTGCAGGCCTTCGGGCGCCGCACCTCGGTGGCGGGCAAGGTCAATGGCCATTCCACGCTCGTGGCCGAGGCGGACGAGGTGGGCGCGTTGATGCGCAGCCTGCACACCCGCACCACCTTCTCGGTGCAGCCGGCCACGCTCACCAAGCTGGACATCGCCAAGGCCGTGAGCACCGCCGGCATCAGCCGCGGCGGCACCACGCCGCTGGACGAACTCACCGGCACGCTCGATACCCAGGGCACCGAGGACGGCATCGTGATGCGCTACACCAACCTCAAGGCGCGTTCGGGCGTGCTCACCGCGAGCGGCAACCTGCGGCTCTTCAACCGCAGGATGGACGGCGACATCGCGGTGGACCTGGTCGATGGCGTGGTCGGCGTGCCGCTGAAGATCGGCGGCACCGTCAGTGACCCCGAGGTGTCGCTGACCGGCGGCGCGCTCGCGGGCGCGGCGGTCGGCAGCGCGGTGCTGCCGGGCGTGGGCACGGCCATCGGCGCGCGCATCGGCCAGCAGGTGGAAAAGCTGTTCGGCGGCGGCGAGCCCGAGAAGAAGCCGGTACCGAAGCCGCGCAAGCCGCCGGCATCACAGCGCTGACAGGCGCGCGTCAGGCGGGCTCGGCCTCGCCGGGCGGCTCGGCAATGGCAATGGGCTCGACGTCCTGCACGCGCGGCACCGGCCGCTCGCCGATCTGCTGGCGCCACATCGCGTAGTACAGCCCCTTGCCTTCGAGCAGCGCGGCATGCGTGCCGCTCTCCACGATGCGGCCTTTCTCCAGCACGTGGATCGTGCCTGCATGCATGATCGTCGAGAGCCGGTGCGCGATGAGGATGGTGATCTGCGTGCTGCGCGCCGAAATCTCGCGCACCGTGGCGGTGATCTGTTCTTCCGTCAGCGAGTCGAGCGCCGAGGTTGCCTCGTCGAAGATCAGGAGGCGCGGCTCCCGCACCAGCGCCCGCGCGATCGACAGTCGCTGCTTCTCTCCGCCCGAGAGCTTCATGCCGCGCTCGCCGATGGGCGTGTCCAGCCCCTCGGGCGACTTCTCGGCCAGGTACGCGCACGAGGCCTGCCGCATGGCTTCGAGGATCTCTTCGTCGGTGGCATCCGGCTTCACGAGTTGCAGGTTCTCTCGGATCGTGCCCGCGAAGAGATGCGTCTCCTGCGTGACGAAACCGATCTGCCGGCGCGCCTGGTTGTAGCGCAGGTCGCGCGTGGAGATGTCGTTGTAGAACACCTCGCCGCTCGCGGGCGTGTACAGGCCCACCAGCAGTTTCACGAGCGTCGACTTGCCCGAGCCCGAGGGCCCGACGAAGGCGATGGTGTCGCCCAGCCCCGCCTCGAACGACACCTCGTCGAGCGCGTTGTCCGTCGCGCCCTTGTGGCGAAAACTCACGTTGGCAAAGCGCAGGTGCGTGACCGGCCCGATGCTGATCGGCGACTCGGGCCGCCGCTCGATCGGTTTCTGCATCAGCGCCTCGAAGTTCAGCAGCGACGCCTCGGCCTCGCGGTACGCCAGGATGATGTTGCCCAGTTCCTGCAGCGGCGCAAAGATCGCGACCGAGATGAACTGCATCGCGATCAGCTCGCCCGTGCTCAGCACGTCGCGAAAGATCAGCCACAGCAAGGCGAACAGCACCGCCAGCTTCAAGAGACTCAGCGTCGTGCCCTGCAAAAACGACAGCAGCCGGATGCGCTTCACCTTCTGCATCTCGAGCGCGAAGATGCGCGTGGTCTGCGCCTGCAGCCGCCGTATCTCGGGAAAGGTCAGCCCCAGGCTCTTGATGAGTTCGATGTTGCGCAGCGACTCGGTGATGAAGCCCGAGTTGCGGTTGGTTTCGCGTGTGATCGAGCGCTGCTGGCTCTTGATCTCGCGGCTCAGGAGGCCCGTGAGCCCGCCCAGCACCAGCACGCCGATCAGGAACACCGGCACCAAGAGCCAGTGCTTGGTCACCGCGTACCAGACGAGAAACCCGATGCCCACGATGGCCGCGAAGGCGGTGTTGATGAAGGCGTTGATGAAGCGCTCGCTGTCCGCGCGCACCTTCTGCAGCATCGACAGCGTCTCGCCGCTGCGCAGGTCCTCGAACTCGGGAAACTTCAGGCGCAGCACTTGGCGCAGGCCATCGTTGAAGATCTGCGTGCCGAACTTCTGCACCACCAGCCGCGTGATGTATTCCTGCAGCGCCTTGGCGAGCCGCGACGCGATGGCCACTGCCACAGCGAGCGCCAGCAGGTGCAGCACGCCGGAGACCAACTCTTCTTCGGACTTGCCGCCGCGATGGATGGCGTACTGGTCGATGATCTTGCCGAAGATGATCGGGTCGACCAGCGCCAGCACCTGGCTGATGCCCGCCAGCAAGAGGGCGAGCAGTGCGAGGCGCGCGTGCGGCCTCAGGTAGGTCCAGAGGATGTGCATCGCGCCAGTATGCGACGCACTCCCCGCACCTGCGAAATCAGCCGAACGCCTTGATCACCGCCGGCACTGTCAGCACCGCCGTGTAGTACCCCATGAACTGCACGCCGGTGTTGAAGCCGATGGCGCGCGACAAGAGGCCACCGAGCAGGCCCATCGTGAGAATCACCAGCAGGCCGAGCAACTGGCCCTCCCACACGCTGATCACCACGATCAACCCGACGAAGGTCGCGATGATCGCCTCGTGGCTCACCTTGCGCGAAACGAACAGCGCCGCGCGGCGCGCGAAGTTCATCGTGAACGGATAGGCCACCAGTGCCGCGAGCACCACCGCCAGCATGCCGTAGCCGAGGAACTCCCAGTGGTTCAGCAGGTTGTGCAGGTTGTGGGTCTGGCCCGTGGCCGAATCGATGGTGAACACCGGCGGCGCATTGAAGAGCGGCGCAGCCGGGCCGGCAGCGACGGGGCTCAGCGGCAGGCCGATGGCGATCAGCGGAATCAGCGCTTCGGCGATGTAGGTGGCTTCGGTCACGCCGTTGCGCGCGGCCAGCGTGGTGGTGAGGCGGTGGTATGCGTGCTTGATGCGCGAGCCGACCAGCTCGCCCAGCACCACCGTCATCGCGACGGGGCTGAACACGAAGGTGGCGCTGGAGATCGTGGCGGTCGCGAAGGTCCACTTCACCTGCGTGCGGTCGAGCACCTTGAACGGATTCGGGAAGTAGCCCGTCCAGCCCTTCACGTCGGGCGCGAGCGAGAAGGTGCGGACCTTGTCGCGCTTCATGCGCGCCCGCGCCGCGGGCGAGATCACCGAGAACAGGTCCGCCACCAGCGGCCCGATCGCGATGCCCAGGAAGTAGCTGATGCTGAGCTTCACGCCGTACTTGCCGGTGAGCGCCTGCAGCGCCACGATCACCATCACGAACGGCACCAGCGTGGCCACCGAGGCCCAGCGCCCGCTCGAGAAGTAGGCGATGGCCACGGCGGCCACCACGAAGATCCACGGCGCCGCCTTGGTGATGGCCGCGCCATAGGGCGCGAGCAGCACTGCGAACAGCACGGCCAGCGGCACCGCGATGAAGGCCGCGATGATCGCGCCCGACACCATCTTGCGCAGCGCGATGTGCGGCACGCCCAGGTTGCGCAGCACATTCGCGTCCTGCAGCAGCGGCGTGGCCATGGTGTCGCCCGGAATGCCCAGGAGCGCGGTGGGCACCGCATGCGTCATGTGCTTGGCCACAGCGGCCGCCAGGAAGAAGGTGAACACGCCTTCGGGCGGCACGCCGAGCAACACCACCAGCAGGGTGAGAGGCGCAAGCGTGGTGGTTTCGTCGGTGCCCGAGACGAGGCCGATGGCCGCGAACACGATGGCGCCCACGAGGCCCATGCCGGTG
Organism: Variovorax sp. RKNM96; assembly: GCF_017161115.1. GTDB lineage: Bacteria > Pseudomonadota > Gammaproteobacteria > Burkholderiales > Burkholderiaceae_C > Variovorax. The sequence goes on from NZ_CP046508.1 coordinate 90,772, forward strand.
GCGACGAGGATCTGGTTCAGGAGCGCGGCGTCGATCATGGTGCGGCTCCTTCGGCGCTGCGAGCGCGGGGCTTGTACGACGCGAACAGGTCGTAGATTTCGAGCTCCTTCATCTCGCGCACCACCGACGGCGGCAGGTCGTCCACCGAGCCGAGGTCGCCATGCTCGCCGGCCAATTCGGCCAGCACCTCTTCGCGCCAGCGCGGATCGGGGTCCGTGCCCTCGACCACCTCGCGCTTGGGCGCGAAGAGCTTCGCGCAGATCAGGCCCGACACCACGCAGCCGCCGAGGCCGGCGAGCATGGCGTAGGCGCGCGCCAGTTCGGGCGTGCTCACGACGCTCGCGAGTACGCGGCTCGCCACGAGGTAGCCCGTGAGGCTCACGGCGACACCGATGACGATGGACCACGCGAGGTGCCCCAGGTCGGCCGTGTCGCCCCATATCTCCACCAGCCGCCACCGCGCGGGGGTTGCACTGTCTGCGTTCATTTGTGATGTCTCCGTCTATGGTCATGTGACGGCCACTTCCATGGCCGCCGCGGTATCGGCCGCGGTCCGTTGTGCGGGCTCTCCCGCGTTGCCTGTTTATTTCTTGCGCAGCGCTTCGAGCAGCGCCACGGCGCGGTCGGTGCGCACGTCGTGCTCGGCGGCCATCTGCTTGGCGATGCTGTCGATCTCGTCGCCGGTGGCGCCCGCGACCAGTGCGATGTTGCGGGCATGCAGCGCCATGTGGCCGCGCTGGATGCCTTCGGTGGCGAGCGCGCGCAACGCGCCCAGGTTCTGCGCGAGGCCGACGGCCACGGCGACTTCCCCGAGCTCCTGTGCCGACTTCACATCGAGGATCTTCAGGGCGAGCCGTGCGAGCGGATGCGTCTTCGTCGCGCCGCCCACGAGTCCCACGGGCATCGGCATCTCGATGGTGCCGACGAGCGCGCCCGTCGTGTCCTTCTCCCACGTGGTGAGCGAGGTGTAGCGCCCGCTGCGGCAGGCATAGGCATGTGCGCCGGCTTCCACCGCGCGCCAGTCGTTGCCGGTCGCGACGATCACTGGATCGACGCCGTTCATGATGCCCTTGTTGTGCGTCGCCGCGCGGTAGGGGTCGATGGCCGCGAAGGTGTACGCGTCGATCACGCCCTCGACCACTTCTTCGCCGCTGCGCTCGCGCGTGGCCAGTACCGCTGGTGCGAGCCGCACGCGCGCACGCGCCAGCCGCAGGTCCGCCAGGTTCGACAGGATACGCAGGCGCACCGTGCCGCCCGTGAGCTTCTCGACCAGCGGCGACACCGCCTCGGCCATGGTGTTGACGGTGTTCGCGCCCATCGCATCGCGCACGTCGACGATGAGGTGCATCACCACCATCGCGCCGCGCGGCGTGTCGCCGAACACATGCACCTCGATGTCGCGGCAGCCGCCGCCCAGGCCGATCAGCACCTTGTCGCGGCTGTTCGCCACGGCCAGGATCTCGTCGCGCGCACGCAGCAGCGCGAGCCGCGCGCCGTAGGGGTCGGTGATACCGATCACCTGCACCTGCGCGCGCATCAGCGGACCGGTGCTCGAGGCCTCGAAGCCGCCGCCTTCGCGCGCCAGCTTGGCCATGAACGATGCGGCAGCCACCACCGAGGGCTCTTCGACCGCCATCGGCACGAGGTAGTCGCGACCGTTCACCGTGAAGTTGCCGGCCACGCCCAGCGGCAGCTCGAAGGTGCCGATCACGTTCTCGACCATGCCGTTGGCACGGTCCACGCTCAACGCGCCGGGTTGGGCGAGCAGCGCCACTTCGTCGTCGGTGAGCGATGCGGCCTCGGCGATGTGGGCGAAGCGCTGCGCGGGCGTGAGGGCTCGGAAATTGGGAATGCGGGAGTCGGCGACCATCGTTGCTTGTCTCTTCGGAAGATGAATTCGGGAGCAGGCAATTTAGGTCGGCTGTACCGCCGGCGGAAGGCACAGTTTGGCGGGACAGTGCGGACAGTGGTGCGCGGCAGCGGCCCGCTGTGTCACAGTCTCGGCCCATGACCACGATCGCCGATTCGCTCGCCGACACCCTCGCGCGCCAGATCGCGAGCGGCGCCTACAAGGCCGGCGACAAGCTGCCGTCGCTGCGCGAACTGGCGCAACTGCATGGCTATGCCAAGAACACCGTGGTGGCCGCGTTCGAGCTGCTGGTGTCGCGCGGCCTCGTCGAGCCGCGGCGCGGTTCGGGCTACTTCGTGCTCGCGCAGTCCAGCCCCAAGCCGCCCGAGGAAGACGCGGGCAGCCTCGGCCGCGCGATGGACATCGTGTGGCTCATGCGCGAGCAGCTCAAGACGCAGCCCGATGCGGTCGCGGTGGGCGATGGCTTTCCGCCCGTCGAATGGCTCGCCGACGTGCGCCTTGACAAGTACCACCCGAAGGTCGTGCGCACGGGACTCGGCGCGCTGTTCCGCTACGGCAGCCGCTTCGGCTACGCGCCGCTGCGCGACCACCTCGTGCGCAAGCTCGCGGACTTCGGCATCGGCGCCGAGCCGCGGCAGATCGTGCTTACGCACGGCGCCAACGAGGCGATGGACATCGTCATCCGCTACTTCGTGCCGCCCGGCGGCAAGGTGCTGGTGGACGACCCCGGCTACTACCCGCTCTTCGGCAAGCTCAAGCTCGCGGGTGCGCAGATGCTGGCCGTGCCGCGGCTGGCGGATGGACCCGACCTCGAGGTGCTGGAGCAGCTGCTCATCGCCGAGCGGCCGCGGCTCTTCTTCACGCAGTCGCTCGCGCACAACCCCACGGGCTCGGACATCTCGCCCGCCAAGGCCTTCCGCGTGCTGCAGCTCGCGCAAAAATACAACCTGCTGATCGTGGAAAACGACCCGCTGGCCGACTTCAAGCCGACCGCATTGCCGCGGCTCTCGGCACTCGACCAGCTGGAGCGCACGATCTACATCGGCAGCTTCTCGAAATCGTTCTCCGCGGCGCTGCGCGTGGGCTTCATCGCCTGCGGGGCGGACCTCGCGAGCGACCTGGCCGACCTGAAGGCGCTGATCCACGTGAGCAGCTCGGAGTACAGCGAGCGCACGGTCGACGTGATCCTGAGCGAGGGCCATTACCAGCGGCACCTGAACCGCCTGCAGACGCGCCTGGGCGAGGCCACGCGCAAGGCGCTGCAGCTGTTCGATTCGGTCGATGCCGAGGTCTTCGCACGCACGCCGCAGTCGCTCTACATCTGGGCGGCGCTCCCCGGCGTGGCCGATTCGCTGGCGTTCGCGAAGGAACTGCTGCCGCGCAAGATCGTGATGGCGCCGGGGCGCATCTTCAGCGTCGATTCGACGCTGGTCTCGCGCTGGTCGCGCTTCAATGTCGGCGCGATGGCCGATCCGCGCTTTGCGAAGGCGCTGCGCACCGCGCTGCGAAGGCGCGCCTGAATCAGCCCTTGAAGGTGCCGTGCCGCCCCGCGCCGCCGGCAAAGCGCGCGGCGCCGGCTTCGCCTTCGGCAAAGACGATCGGCACGCCCTGCGCGCCTTCGCGCCGCAGCGCCTCGGCCAGCGGCAGGTCCCACTGCCCGTAGGCGGAGCGGCGGTCGGTGAGCATGCATTGCTGCGGGAACGCGGCGATCTGCAGTGCCAGCTCCCGCGCCGCGGCGAGCGCGCCGCCCGGCGGCGTGACGCGGTTGACCAGGCCCATCGCCAGCGCCTCGGTGGCGGAGACGGGCCGTCCGGTGAGGATCATGTCCAGCGCGCGCCCCATGCCCACGATGCGCGGCAACCGCACCGTGCCGCCGTCGATCAGCGGCACGCCCCAGCGGCGGCAGAACACGCCGAAGACCGCGTCGTCGTCGGCCACGCGCAGGTCGGCGAGCAGTGCGAGTTCGAGGCCGCCCGCGACCGCGTAGCCGTTCACCGCCGCGATGAGCGGCTTGGACAACGCCATGCGCGTCGGCCCCATCGGCCCGCTGCCGCCGCCCTCGGGGTCGAGCTCGTTGCGCTCGTCCGGGTTGCCGACCGCGCCCAGGTCGGCGCCGGCGCAGAAGTGGCCGCCTGCGCCGGTGAGGATCGCCACGCGCAGCGCGTCGTCGGCCTCGAAGCGCTCGAAGGCCTCGCGCAGTTCGGCGGCCACGATGCCGTTGACTGCATTGCGCTTGTCCGGGCAATTCAGGGTGAGGGTACAGACCGCCTGATCCGTGTCATAGGTCACGTATTTCATGGTCATGCTCGCGTTCCCTTCGAGGCAAAATTACTTGCTTGATCGCTCTCGGGTCATCGTAGGAAATATTTCTCCGATGCGCAAACGTGGAAAAAATATGTAATGTCCTGGTCGCTCGCCCCAGTGCGCCCGACCTGATCCTCGACCTGCTCGTGGCCGACCGCGGCATGCTCACGGCACAGGCGATATGCCGCGCCGGCGCGCTGATGGGCATCGGCGAAACGACCATCCGCGTGGGCCTTACGCGGCTCGCGAGCGAGGGCAAGATCGCCCGCAGCGAGCGCGGCAGCTATGTGCTCGACCGTACCGGCGCGCCGCTCGCGCGCGCCGTGGACGGCTGGTACCAGCGCGGTTCGCAAACCATCCCGTGGCGGCAGGACTGGCTCGCCGTGCACGACACCGACGTTCCGCGCGCCGACAAGACGGCCTGGCGCCGCCATGGCCTTGCGCTCTCGCTGCGCGGCTTCGCGGCGTTGCAACCCGGTTTGCACATCCGGCCCGACAACCTGAAGGGCGGCCTCGCGGTCGAGCGCGACCAGTTGGGAGGCCTGGGGCTGTCGGCCAGGGCGATGGTGTTTCGTCTCTCCGACCTCGACGATGCATCGCAGGCGGCCGCGCGCAAGCTGTGGAACGTGCGGCTCCTCACGGCCGAATACCAGCGCCTTCAGAGCGGCCTGCAGCGCAGCGAGAAGCGGCTGCGTACGGCGCCACTCGAAGTGGCCATCCGCGAGTCGCTGCTGCTCGGGCGCGCCGTCATCGCGCACCTCATCCGCGATCCGCTGCTGCCGGCCGAACTCATGTCGCCGGCACCGCGCGCCGCGCTGCTGGCCCTCATGCGCCGCTACCAGGACCAGGCGCGCAAGCTCTGGCACGAGTGGCTCGACCAGCCGTGGTGAGCGGGCTCAGCCCAGTTCGTCGAACTGGACCACGCCTTCCTTCATGACCAGCGGAATGCGCTCGCCCTGTCCCAGCAGGCATTCGACATCGCGCAGCGGATTGCCATCGACCACGAGGATGTCGGCCAGCGCACCGGGCACGAGACGGCCGAGGCGATCTGGCATGCCCAGCACCTCCGCACCGACGATGGTGGCGCTCGCGATGGCCTCGGCCGGCGACAGCACCTCGGCGCGCAGGCGGAACTCGTCGCTCTGCAGGCGTTGCGACTCGCCCAAGAGGTCGGAGCCGAAGCCCATCTTCACGCCGGCCTTCCTGTAGATCTCCAGCGAGCGCAGGCCCGCCTCGCGCACGTCGGCCACCTTGGCCACGCTTTCCTTGGGCAAGCCGAAGCTCTCGCCTTCGTTGGCCAGCGCGTCGTAGGTGACCAGCGTAGGCACCGCGTAGGCGCCCAGCTCGGCCATCAGCGCGGCCGTGGGCGCATCCACGAGGTTGCCGTGCTCGATGGTGCGGACGCCGCAGCGCACCGCGCGCGCGATGGCCGCGGCGGTGTAGGCATGCGCCATCACGTAGGTGCCGCGGCCCGCGGCCTCTTCCACGATGGCGCGGATCTCGTCCTCGCTGTAGCCGAAGGCGCCCACCGGATCGGTCGGCGAGGCCACGCCGCCGGAGGCCATGATCTTGATCTGGTCCGCGCCCATCTGCAGCTCTTCGCGCACGGCGCGGCGCACCGCGTCGACGCCGTCCACGACACGCGCCAGCGCGCCGACCCGCACGCAGGTCGAACAGGTGGCGGCCGGGTCGAGAAAGTCGGAGCGCCCGCGCATGTCGCCATGCCCGCCCGTCTGGCTCAGCGCGCGGCCCGAGACGAACAGGCGCGGCCCCTGCGCAAGGCCCGCGTCCACGGCCTGCTTGAACGCGAAGCCCGCGCCGCCCGCGTCGCGCACCGTGGTGAAGCCGCGGCGCAGCATGCCGCGCAGCATGGGCACGCTGCGCAGCGTGATGAGCACATTGGGCATGTGCACCTGGCGCGAGAGGTTCAGCTCCACCGCGATCACATGCACGTGCAGGTCGATGAGGCCGGGCATCACCGTCTTGCCCTTCACGTCGATGACGCGCGCGGCCTTGCTCTGCAGCGGCTTGTCGGAGACCTCGCGGACCACGCCGCCTTCGACCAGGATGTCATGGCCTTCGAGCAGATCCTTGCTCAGCGGATCGAGCAGGTTCGCGTTCCTGAAAAGAAAGCTGTTCGTTGTCGTCATGCCTGGGGCTCCTTCGCTTGTTGCGCCATCACGGCCGGCACCGCCAGTTGCGCGAACACGCGCGCGAGCTCGACGTGGCCGTCGCCGTACCAGTTTTCCTCGTGCAGCATGTTGAGCGTGCCGAGCGTCTCGCCCTGCCAGCGCAGCGGAATGTTCAGCACGCTGCGGCAACCGAGCGACACGATGAGTTCGTGGTCGTAGAACACATCGCGCAGGTCCTCGGCGTTGCGGCCGATGTAGGGCAGGCCGCGCTGCATCACCTGCTGCATCCACGGTGAGTCGGTGATGGGCTTGCGCCCGCCCACCGGGTAGGCCTCGCGCATGTTGGTGTACACCCGCTCGGATTCGCGCGCCTCGCGGTGGTGGACCAGGATGGTGAAGAGCCGGTGGCCGATGGTCGATGCGACCGCCTTGTCGATGGCATCGAAAGTGGCGTGCGGCTGGGTGGTGTCGGCATGGGCGAGCGCCACGGCGGAGAGGGAATCTTCGAGAGAGTTGGGCTGCATGGTTGTCGGAGGTCGTCAGGAAAGTTCGCCGGCCGCGATGTCTTCGAGCGAACGGCCGCGCGTGGGAATGCCCATGAACGTGACGGCCGCCGCACCCAGCAGCAGCACCGCCGTCGTCATGCCGAACACGCCCGCGAAGCCGGCGGTCGGATAGATGAAGCCCACCAGGATCGGCGCCGTGATGCCGCCGATGCGCCCGATGGCCGAGGCCAGGCCCGAGCCCGTCGCCCGCACCTGCGTCGGAAACACCTCGGGGGTGTAGGCATAGACGCCCGCGTAGGTGCCGTTCATGAAGAAGGACAGCAGCACGCCCGCGACCATGATCTGCGCGTCGCTGTGCGTGAACGCGAGCCCCAGCGCGCAGAGCCCGCCCAGCAGCATGTAGCTCACGATGGTGGCCTGCCGGCCGATGCGCTCGTTGAACCACGCGGCCGAGAAGTAGCCCGGAATCTGCGCGATGTACATCACCAGCGAATAGCCGAAGCTCTTGGTGATCGTCATGCCGTTCTGGATCAGCAGGCTCGGAATCCAGGTGAAGAACGAGTAGTAGCTGAAGGTGATCGACAGCCACATCAGCCAGGTCATGGTGCTGATGCGGATGAGCTTGCTGGAGATGAGCGTCGCGTAGTTCTTCAGCAGGCTGCCGCGGCTCGTGCTGGGCGGTGGGGAGGCGACGTCTTCGGCGTTGAGCGCGGGCAGCGCGTGGCCGCGGCGCACGTGGTCGTACTCCATCGCATCCATGATGGCGAGCGCTTCGTGCTCGCGCCCCTGGCTCTCGAGCCAGCGCGGCGACTCCGGCAGCGCGCGGCGCCACCACAGCAGCAGCACCACGGGCAGCGCGGTGATGAAGATGACGATGCGCCAGCCCTGCGGATGCGCCGGCACGATGAAATAGCCCAGGAGCGCCGCGGCGACGAAGCCGAACGAGAAGAAGCCTGCGAGCGCCCCCGTGAAGGTGCCGCGGTAGCGCCGCGCCACGAATTCCGAGAGGTAGGGCGCGATGATCGCGCTCTCGGCCCCGGCGCCGAAGCCGGCCACGATGCGCAGCGCGAGGAAGAACGTCCAGTCGTTGACCATGCCGCTGAAGAGCGAGGCCACGCAGTAGATCGCGAGCGCCGACATCATCACCTTGCGTCGCCCGATCAGGTCGCCGAAGGAGCCGGCTGCCAACGCGCCGAAGAAGAAGCCGATGAAGTTCGCGCTGGCCAGCACGCCGATCTGCACGCTGCTGAGCCCCCATTCGGTGCGCAGCACCGGCAGCACGAAGGCGATCACGGCGGCGTCCATTGCATCGAAGGTGTAGCCGAGGCCCCCCATGAGGAGCAGGCGTCGATGGAAACCAGAGAAGGGCAGGCGCTCGATGCGCGCCGACAGCATGGTCATGGGGATCCCTCGGCTTCAGGTGGGGTGGGGGTGAAGCGGCAGATCGTAGGATCGGGGGGATATCACGGCAAATTTATATCCGTGATTGTGTTTATTGAGCCGGTGAATGAACGGGACGCAAGATGAACTACCGCAATGCCGATCTCAACCTGCTGAAGGTGTTCGAAGCCCTGATGACCGAAGGCAATGTCACGCGCGCGGCCAGCAAGCTGTCGCTGACGCAGCCCGCTGTCAGCAATGCGCTGCGCCGGCTGCGCGACACCTTCGACGATCCGCTCTTCGTGCGCAGCGGTGCGGGCGTCAACCCGACCCGGCGCGCCATCGATCTCTGGGAGCCGCTGTCGCAGTCGCTGCATGCGATCCGCGCGACCATGGACGACGAGCGCTTCGACGCGCTGCGCAGCACCGCGAGCGTGAGCATCGCGATGTCCGACTACGTGTCCTCGATCGTGGTGCCGCGGCTGGCGGCCCGGTTGGGCAAGGTCGCGCCGTCGATGCAGGTCCACGCCATTCCGAACACGCTGGTGGACTTCGGCCCAGTGCTGGCCGACAACAAGGCCGACTTCGCGATCAGCGTCTACAACGAGGAAGTGCGGCGGCCCGCGTTCCTCAAGTCGAGGGCGTTGTGGTCACCCGATTTCCTCTGCTTCATGCGCGCGGGGCATCCGCTGGCGCGCACGGGCAAGATTCCGCTGAAGAAATTCCTGGCGGCGCGGCATGTGGATGTGAGCCTGGTCGGCAAGACCACGCCGACCTACGACCTCTTTCTGCGCAGCCGCGGGCTGCAGCGCAACCTGGTCGCAACGGTGAACCACTACGGCGCGGCGTACGAGGCGGTGCGCCGCTCCGACCTGCTCGCGGTGCTGCCATGGTCGGAGAAGTTCGAACCCTCGCGCCTCGCGGGCCTGCGCATGATGCCGGTGCCGCTGGAGGCGCCGCCGCGCATCATCGAACTGTTCTGGCACCAGCGGCACGAGACCTCGGCGCTGCACCAGTGGGTCAAGGACACGCTGCTCGCGTTGTTCGAGCAGCCGTCCTGATCAGCCGCGCAGGCGCACCACCTGAGGGTCACTCTCCGCCGCATGCAGGCGCGCCACGTCGGCCGCGCGGCGCGTGAGCACCGCGCGCTGGTTGATGTAGCCCTTGTCGGTGATCTCGCCCGCATCGAGGCTGGGCGGCTCGGCCAGCACCAGCGCACACGCCGGGCATTGCGACGAACCCGCACCTTCATCGCGCAGCGAACGCAGCACGCCGGCGATGCGTTCGGCCAGCGCCTCGGGCGCGAGCGATGCAGCCTGCGGACTGGGGAACACCAGCATGCCGATCTCGTCGCGGTCGTGGCCGGTGAGCACCACGTCCTGCACATGCGGCGCGAGCAGCGACACCAGCTTCACGCGCAGCGTGCCCACCGAGACCCAGGTGCCGGTCGAGAGCTTGAAGTCCTCGGCGACGCGGCCGTTGAAGATCACGCCGTGCGTGGGCTCCGCGGCGTTCGCAAGGAAGCCGGCGTCGCCGATGCGGTAGTAGCCCTCTTCGTCGAAGGCCTCCGCGGTTTCGCGTGGCGCATCGCGGTAGCCAGGGAACACCGAGACGCCCTTGACCCGCATCTCCAGCTTCTGCCCGTTGGGCACGAACTTGAGCTCGAGCCCCGGCAGCGGCGCGCCGATGCAACCGGCGCCGTCGAGCTTCCAGTGCGCGGAGGTGATGGCGGGCGAGGTCTCGGTCGCACCCCACGAAGTGGTGAGCCACAGCGGGCGCGTGGGCCGCACGCGCCGGGCCACTGCCTCGAGCCGTTGCCATGTCGAAGGCGCGAGTGCCGCCGCCGCATAGAAGGCAAGCCGCAGCCGCGAGAACACCTCGGTGGCGAGCGCCTCGTCGGCCTCGAGAAAGGGCAGCAGCATGTCGAAGCCGCGCGGCACGTTGAACAGCAGCGTGGGCTTCACTTCGCGCAGGTTGCGCACCGTCTTCTCGATCAGGCCCGGCGCGGGCCGGCCCTCGTCGATGTAGAGCGCGCCGCCGTGGCACAGCACCATGTGCAGGTTGTGGTTCGCGCCGAAGGTGTGGCTCCACGGGAGCCAGTCGACCAGCACCGGCTTTTCCTGCACAAGGAAGCGCCAGGTCTGCGCCATCATCTGCTGGTTGGCGCACAGCATGCGGTGTGTGTTGATCACCACCTTGGGCTTGCCGGTGGAGCCGGAGGTCAGCAGGTACTTGGCGTGGGTGTCGGGGAGGATGGCGGCAAAGGCTTCCATCACGGCCGGGGTTTCGCTGGCCGCGAGCAACCGGTCGAAGGCCATCGCCCCGGGATGTGCGTCGGCATTGCGGCTGAACACCGTGACGGCCTCGACGCCGCAGCCCGCCAGCGCGCCGCCGTAAACCTTGGCATCGGACGCGTAGATCAGCGAAGGCCCGAGCGCCTTCAGCATGCCGTGCAGCCGCGACGGGTCCTTCGCCATGCGCGAGTACGCGCTCGACAGCGAGCACGCGGTGCGGCCGATGTGCATCGCCCCGAGCATCAGCACTGCGTGGTCGATCGCGTTGTCCGAAAGGATCACGATGGGCTGGCCTGCAGGAAGCTTCAGGTCGAGCAGGCCCTGCGCGACCGCGCCGACGGCGTGGCGCAGCGCGCGGTAGTCGAGCTTGCGCCAACCTTCGCCGCTCTCGTCGCGCTCCGCGAACGCCAGGGCGTCGGGTGTCTCGCGCGCCCAGCGCTCGATCCATTCGCCGATGCAGCGTGCATAGGGCTTCAGCGCCTGCAGCGAGCGCAGCGCGAAGGAGCCGTCGTCGAAGTCGATGCGTACCGTGCGGGGCGGGGCGATCAGGCTTTCGTCGTTGAGGAAATCGGTCATGTCAATCGAGTTTGCCGGTGTCGGCCTTGGCGCGAATCAGGTCTAACAGCAGGGTGTCGCGCGCGGCTTCGAGGTCGGCCCTGCGGCGCGTGCCCAGTTCCTCGGCAACGCCTTCGGTCACCTTCTGCTTGAGCTCGGCTGTCATCGATGGGGCGCCCAGGTCCTTCCACCAGTCCTCGATCGGCCCGCCCAGGTGCGCGAGCACATGTTCGATACCACCGGCACCGCCCGAGAGATGCAGGTTCATGAACGGCCCCATCACCGCCCAGCGCAGGCCGGGGCCGTGCGCGATCGCGGTGTCGATGTCCGCCACGCTCGCCACGCCTTCATCGACGAGGTGGAAGGCCTCGCGCCACAGCGCCGCCTGCAGCCGGTTCGCGATGTGGCCCTTGACCTCGCGCTTCACGTGGATCGGCCGCTTGCCGATGGCCGCGTAGAACGCCATCGTGCGCGCGATGGCTTCGGCCGAGGTCTTCTCGCCGCCGATCACCTCCACCAGTGGAATCAGGTGCGGCGGATTGAACGGATGCCCGAGCACCACGCGCTGCGGATGCGCGCAGCCCGACTGCACGCCGCTGATCGCCAGGCCCGACGAACTCGACGCGAGGATGGTGTCCGGCGGCGCGGCCGCGTCCATGCGGCGGAACAGCTCGATCTTGAAGTCCATGCGCTCGGGGCCGTTCTCCTGCACGAAGTCGGCCACCGATACCGCGTCTTCCAGGCTGTCGTGAAAGCGCAGCCGGTCGACCGACGCGCCGGACGCGAGGCCGAAGCGCTCCAGCGTCGGCCAGTGCTGCGCCACCGCATCGCGCAATCGGCCTTCCGCGCCGGGCGACGGATCGGTCGCGTTCACGTCGAGTCCTTGCGCGAGAAAGTACGCGGCCCAGCTCGCGCCGATCACGCCGGTGCCGACGACCGCCACGCGTTTCACATCCAGGGTGTTGTTGCTCATGACTTCCATCGCACGCAGCGGCTCTCTGCCTTCGTCGTCCATGCAGCCTCGCCGCGGATCGGCTCGACCACCTTGTAGTAGTCCCACGGCTCTTTCGATTCGTCGGGCGTCTTCACCTGCATCAATTGCATGTCGTGCACCATGAGGCCATCGTCGCGCAGCCATCCGCCCTTGACGAACATGTCGCTGAACTTCGTCTTGCGCAATTGCGCCATCACCTTGTCGGCATCGTCGCTGCCGGCCGCCTTCACCGCCTGCAGATATTGCAGCGCGGCCGAGTAGTCGCCGGCGTGGAAAGAGGAAGGCATGCGCTTGTGCTTGTCGAAGAAGCGCCGCGCCCAGGTGCGCGCCTCGGGGCTCTGGTTCCAGTACCAGCTGTCGGTGAGGTACATGCCTTGCGAGGTCTTCAGGCCCAGTGCGTGCACGTCGTTGATGGTGATGATCATGCCGGCCAGCTTCATGTTCTTGCTGATGCCGAACTCGGCCGCCGACTTGATCGCGTTCACGGTGTCGCCGCCCGCATTGGCGAGCGCCAGCACCTGCGCCTTCGAGCCCTGCGCCTGCAGCATGAACGACGAGAAATCGCTCGCGCCCAGCGGATGCTTGACCGAGCCCGCCACGGTGCCGCCGCTGGCATTGATGATCTTGGCCGCATCGGTCTGCAGCGCGGCGCCGAAGGCGTAGTCGGCGGTCACGAAGTACCAGCTCTTTCCTCCCGCCTTGACCACCGCGCTCGCGGTGCCGCGCGCCATGGCCACGGTGTCGTAGGCGTAGTGCACCGTGTAGGGCGAGCAGTATTCGTTGGTGAGGCTCGAAGCGCCCGAGCCCACCACGAAGTACGGTTTCTTCTTGTCGGCCGCTACGCCCGCCATCGCGATGGCCGCACCGGAATTGACCCCCGCGATCAGCATGTCGACCTTCTGCACATCGAACCACTCGCGCGCCTTGGCGGCCGCGATGTCGGGCTTGTTCTGGTGGTCGGCGGTGACCAGCTCGATCTTCTTGCCGTCGATGGCGCCGCCCATGTCGGCGATCGCCATGCGGATGGCTTCGGCGCCGGCCGGGCCGTCGTAGTCGCGGTAGATGCCCGACATGTCGCTGATGAAGCCGATGCGGATGGTGTCGTCCGATACCTGCGCCGAAGCGCCGGTGGTGGCGAAGGCGGCGCCGAGCGCAATGGCCAGCGCGGTGCGCGAGAGGTGGGTGGTCATGGTCTTGTCTCCGGTCGTTGTATTTGTTCGTTGGCTCGGTCAGCCCAGTGCGAACTCGGGCCGCGGCGTGCCGGTGCGCGGCAGGCCCATCATCTGGCGCGCCTCGGCCGGCGTGGCCACTTCCATGTCGAGCTCGCGGATGACCCGCACGATGCGCTCGGTGAGCTGCACGTTGGTGGCCAGTTCGCCATGGCGAAAGTAGAGGTTGTCTTCCAGACCGACGCGCGCATGTCCGCCCAGCAGCAGTGCAGCCACGTTGGCTTCGAGCTGCGAAGGGCCGATGCCGCTCACGCAGAAGATGCTGCCCTTGGGCAGGGTGTCCACCATCATCTGCAGGAAGCGCGGCGAATACGGCATTGCGTTCTGGAAGTTGCGGTGCACATTCATCACGAGATTGATGAAGTAGGGCTCCTCATCGTGGCCCTCGCCGATCAGCGTGGTCGTGTCCTGCAGGATGTGCGTGGGGCTGAAGACCTCCCATTCGGGCTTGATGCCGCGCGCCTTCATGCCGGCGGCGAGTTCGCGCCCGCGGGTGATCGGCGTGTCCATCAGGATCTGCTTGCCCTCGAAGCTCAGGTTGAGCGTGGTTGCGTCCAGCGTGCACATCTCGGCGCCGGCGTCCATGCCCTTGATGCGCTCTTCCCACGCGATCTCCCAGCGGTCGTCTGCCAGCGGCTTGACCATGTCGCCGTGCACGCCGCCACCGGTGGAGTTGTTGATGACGATGTCGCTGCCGCCTGCGCGGATGCGGCTGTTGATGTCGCGATAGACATCGGCGTTGCAGGTGGCGCCGTCATCGGGCCGCCGCGCGTGGATGGCCACCACGCTCGCGCCGGCGTTCCAGCAGCGCAGCACGTCGGCGGCAATTTCGGCGGGCTGGGTGGGCAGATGTGGGTTCTGCGACTTGTGCGCCATGCCGCCGGTGGGGGCGATGGTCACGATCACTTTGCGCTTGGACGACATGGCGTTTTCCTGGTGTCTTTCATGAGGGGCGCGCTATTATTTTTGGCAGCGAAGGCACACTCAGTCATCGCGACGACATTTGGGGTCAGGGTTTACGCACCCGCCCTCCAGGAGCTTTCATTTCATGCCCACCAAGAAGCCGGAGCCGGCCATCCGGGCGGCATCGCTGACGATTCCGCAACTGCTGCAAGGCTCGGCCTGGTTTCCGCTGCTCGATGTGGGCGCGGGCGAGCGCGTGCTCGACGAGATGCGCGAGGTCGAGGTGGCGGCCGGCGCCGCGCTGTGCCGGCGCGGCGACACGCCGCTGCACTGGTACGGCACGCTCGAAGGGCTGCTCAAGTGGTCGATCACCTCCAGCGACGGGCGCTCGGTGACTTTCGGGGGCCTCTCGGTGGGAAGCTGGTTCGGCGAGGGCACGCTGCTGCGCGCACTGCCGCGCTCGGCCGACATCATTGCGCTGCGCCCGAGCCGCGTGGCGCAGTTGCCGCTGGAAACCTTCGAGTGGCTGCACCGCACGCAGCGCGGCTTCGATCACTTCCTGCTGCAGCAGATCAACGAGCGGCTGCACTGGTTCATGGGCAACTACGCGGCGCACCGGCTGCTCGATGCGGACAGCCAGGTGGCGCGCGCGCTCGCGGGGCTGTTCCACCCGTGGCTGCATCCGGGGAGCGAGCCGCATCTGCAGACCTCGCAGGAGGAGATTGCGAATCTCTCGGGGGTGTCGCGGCAACGGTGCAATGCGGCGCTGAACCGGTTGAAGGAGGTGGGGTTCCTGCGGATCGAGTACGGGGGGATCACCGTGATCGACCTGGAAGGGCTGCGGCGGTTCATCGAGTAGCGGATGAAGAACTGCGCTTTTCCTGGAGTTCTTCTGTAATCTGCGCGGGCGAGGCGCAAGTCACTGATCGAACACGTTTCTCCAGCAAATCCATATGGCATCGCCAGAATCTATTCATCACCTTCTCACCGTCGCGGCAAGATTGCTCGACAGTGCCGCTTCGGAAATCCGGGATGCGAAGCTGGAGCCGGTTCGCGACAACATCTCGCAGATCGGCCATTTCCTTGCGGGAATATTCGAGATCCAGCAAAAGGTGTACGCGCTTCGGCCAGATCTGAAACCTGCCTACTTGAGCGAACCCTCGCCGCACTCCGAGTCCAACAAGCTGCTCACTCGATTCATGTCGGAGGCGTGTTGGCACGAAGACGCGGGTGAGGTTGCACTGGCCATCGACAAGTACAGGGAGTACCTGCTTCTCGAAGGATCGCCGCATCACCGGGAGATCGCGGAAGGCGAGATCAGAAGGTTGTCTGGCAGAGACGACTGATTCCGCCGCTCGCGCTGGGCGCGTACGCCTCAATCCGTCACTGCGGCTTCTTCGCCTGCTCCGCCAGCCGCTTGCGGTATTCGGTGGTCGTCACCCCCCCGACCCCCCAGTCATCCGTATCGATTTCCTCGATCACGATGTGCGTCCACTCCGGCGGCTTCTTCAGCACGCGTTCGAGGACCTCCGTGAACTCGGCGATGACCTGGGTCTTCTGCTCGCGCGTGACGCCGTCGCGGGTGATCTTCAGATTGACGAAAGGCATGGTGTGCTCCTTGGCTGTGTGAACGAACGGTGAGCGAGGCGATTACCAGGTGCCGGCGCTCGCGCCGCCGTCCACCGCCAGCACCACGCCCGAGGTGAAGCCGGCGCCGGTGAGGTAGAGCACCGCATCGGCGATCTCGCGCACGGTCGCGATGCGGCCGGCGGGCGCCAGGCCACTCAGAAAACCATGGTTCTCGGACGGGTGCATCGGCGTGTCGACGATGCCGGGCGCCACCGCATTCACCTGGATGTTGTGCGGCGAGAGCTCCAGCGCCAGCGCGCGCGTCGCGGCGTTGATGCCGCCCTTGACCAGCACCGGCACCAAGGCCGGCACCTTCAGATTCGGCTGCAGCGCGATGCCTGCGGTGATGTTCACGATGTGGCCCTTGCGGCGCGGGATCATGTGCCTGGCGGCGGCCTGCGAGGCGTAGACGAAGCCCTTGAGGTTCGTGACGACCAGCTGGTCCAGCTCTTCCTCGGTGTAGTCGACAAAGGGCTTGGCGTTGAAGATGCCCGCGTTGTTGATGAGCACGTCGACCTGGCCGAAGCGTTCCACGGCGCGGTCGATGAGCTTCTGCGCGGTGTCGCGCCTGCCGATGTCTCCCGCGACGCCGAGGAAGCGGGCCGGGTTGCCCAACTGCCTGGCGGCGGCCGCGAGCCGCTCGTCGGTGCGCGCATTCGCAACCACGTTGAAGCCGCGTTCGAGGTACGCCTGTGCGAGGCCCAGCCCGATGCCGCTCGAGGCGCCGGTGATGACGACGGTGGGGGATGAATTGCTGTCTTGCATGTCGGGTTCTCCAGAAGTTGATGACGTGAGGAGAACTGTATTGATGACGCAGCCGTAGATAAATCACTAGACTCGTACTTCACTTGATACGCAAGGTAATCAATCAATGCAAAGGCAGTTCGGCGACATCCTCCTGGGCAGCATCGAGCTCTTCTGCCTCGCAGCGGAAACAGGTGGCTTCACCTCGGCTGCGCTCGCTGCGGGTGTGACGCCGGCGGCCGTGAGCCGCTCGATCTCTCGCCTGGAGAAGCGGCTGGGCCTGCGCCTGTTCGTGCGCACCACGCGCAGCGTGCGGCTCACCGATGCGGGCCGCTCCTACTTCGCGCAATGCCGACAGGCGCTTGCGCAGCTCGCCGAGGCCGAGCGCGAAGTGATGGGCCAGCAGGCGCAGCCCTCGGGCACGCTGCGCATCAGCGTGCCCACCACCTACGGCCACCACCGCATCCTGCCGATGCTGCCGGCGTTCCGCGAACGCTTTCCCGACATCCGGCTGCATGTGCACCTGAGCAACCGCAACATCGATTTCGTGGAGGAGGGCTATGACATGGCCGTGCGCGTGCGCGCCCAGCCCGACTCCACGCTGATCGCGCGGCACCTCGAGGACGCGGGGCTCGTGGTGGTCGCGACGCGCAAGTACCTGAAGGCGGCTGGCACGCCCCGCACGCTGGACGACCTTGCGGCGCACGAGTGCATCCAGTTCGAATTGCCCAGCAGCGGCCGGCGCATCTCGTGGCTCTTCAAGGAGGACGGCAAGGACCGCGAGGTCTTCGCGGACAGCGCCTACAGCTGCTCCGACGACGTGCTCGGCGGCGTCACGCTCGCCAAGAGCGGCGCCGGGTTGTTCCAGACCTACCGCTTCGTCGTGGAGAAGGAACTTGCCGACGGCTCGCTCGTCGAGGTGCTCAAGCCGTTCGCGGGCCGCTCGCGGCCGTACACGCTGCTGTATCCGGACGGGCGGCATGTGCCGCTGCGCATGCGGGTGTTCATCGATTTCCTGATGGCGCAGCGGGCCGTCTGAGCTTCACACGCCCAGCAATTCTTCCAGCGCCTGCGGCTCCGCCAGCAGATCGGCCGATGCCCCATGCCGCACGATCTGCCCTTTCTCCATCACCACCGCCAGGTCGGTGTGCGCGAGCACCTTGCGGTAGTCGCGGTCCACGATCAGCGTGGCGATGCCGGTGCTGCGGATCTCGCCGATCACGCGCCAGATCTCGGCAACGATCAGCGGCGCGAGGCCTTCGGTCGCTTCATCGAGGATCAGCAGGCGCGGATTGGTCATCAGCGCGCGGCCGATGGAAAGCATCTGCTGCTCGCCGCCCGAGAGCTGCTGGCCGCCGTGCGAGAGCCGCTCGGCCAGCCGCGGAAAGGTCGCCATCACGCGGTCGAAGGTCCAGGCGCGCCGGCCGTCGATGCCCGCGCGCTCGCTCATCACGAGGTTCTCGCGCACCGAGAGGTTCGGGAAGATGCCGCGGCCCTCGGGCACGTAGCCGATGCCCAGGCGCGCCATCTTCTCGGGCGGCCAGCCGGTGACGGTGCGGCCGTCGACCTGCACTTCGCCCGAAGCGGGCCGCACGTAGCCCATCATGCTGCGGATCAGCGTGGTCTTGCCCATGCCATTGCGTCCGAGCAGGCCCACCGACGTGGCCGTCGGAATGCCGGCATGCACGCCGCGCAGGATGTGGCTGTTGCCGTAGTAGGTGTTGAGGTCGCGGACGATCAGCATGTCAGTGGTCCTCTCCCAGATAGGCGGTGCGCACTTCGGGGTTCTCGCGGATCGAGGTCGGATCGCCGTTCGCGATGACCGTGCCGTTCACCATCACCGTGATGCGGTCGGCAATGCGGAAGACGGCGTCCATGTCGTGCTCCACCAGGAGGATCGCGTGCGTCGATTTCAGCCGCGCGAGCAGCGTGAGCATGCGGTCGGTTTCCTCGGCGCCCATGCCGGCGAGCGGTTCGTCCAGCAGCAGCACGCGCGGCCTGGTGGCCAGGCACATCGCCACTTCGAGCTGGCGTTGCGCGCCGTGGCTCATCGTGCCGGCGATGCGCAAGGCTTCGTTGGAAAGGCCTGCGGCGTCGAGCGCCGCGTCGGCTGCGGCGTTGCTCGATGCGCAGCGCTGCGATGCCTGCCAGATCGCCCACGGCCGCGCGGTCGCGGCCTGCGCCGCGAGCCGGCAGTTCTCGTGCACGCTGAACTCCGGAAAGATCGTCGTGCGCTGGTAGCTGCGGCCCACGCCGTCGCGCGCGCGCTTCGATTGCGCGCGCTGCGTGATGTCGATGCCGTCGAGCGCGATGCGGCCTTCGGAGGCTTCGATCTCGCCCGAGAGCATGTTGATGAGCGTCGACTTGCCCGCGCCGTTGGTGCCGATCACCGCGTGCACTTCGCCGACGTGCAGGTCGAGCGTGACGGCGTTCACCGCGGTGAGGCCACCGAAGCGGCGCGTGAGGCCTTCGACGGAAAGCAGTGCGTTCATGGTTTTGCTCCTTCCCCTTCCAGGGGAAGGTTGGGATGGGGGCAGGCAGAGCGCTCAATGGACACGCCGCGTGCCCCCACCCCGGCCCTCCCCCGGGAGGGGAGGGGGAAAGACAGTGAGCGGGTCATGCGGCCTCCTTCGGTGAAATGCGCTTCACCAAACCAATCAGCCCCTTCGGCAACCACGCCACGAACACGATGATCGCGATCCCCAGCGTGAGCTGCCAGTGGTCCGCGAGCGGTCCCATCACGGCATGCGTCGAGAAGATTTCCTTCAGGAGAGTGAATGCAATGGCACCGATCACCGCGCCGCGCAGATGGCCGAGACCACCGAGGATCACCATCAGCAGCACCTCGCCCGAGTTGTGCCAGGCCATCAGCTCGGGGTTGACCACGCCGTCGCGCGAGGCGAGCAAGAAGCCCGCGAGCCCCGCGAGCGCACCCGCCAGCACGAAGGCCGCGAGCTTGTAGCCGTACACCGGGAACCCCGCCGCGCGCATGCGCTGCTCGTTCACGCGGATGCCCGCGAGCGCCGCGCCGAAGCGGGAGCGCCGGATCAGCGCGAGCAGCCCGTAGGTGAACACGAGCGACGCGAGCACCACGTAGAACAGCACCATGCGGCTCTCCAGGTCGAGCGCGCCGAGGGCCGGGCGCACGTACATGTAGATGCCGTCGCTGCCGCCGCCGACCTTGGTGTCGTGGAACACGAAGAAGGCCATCTGCGCGAAGGCCAGCGTGACCATGATGAAGTACACGCCGCGCGTGCGCAGGCTCAAAGCGCCGACGAACAGCGCATAGAGCGCCGCCGCACCCATGGCCATCGGCAGCAGCAACGCGACGTTGCCGCCTTCGCTGCCTGATGCGAGCACCGTCACGTACGCGCCGATGCCGTAGAACGCCGCATGGCCCAGGCTCACGAGGCCGGTCATGCCGACCAGCAGCTCGAGGCTCAGCGCGAAGATCGAAAGGATCATCACCTTCACGATGAAGTCCGAGGCGTAGTTGCCCATCAACGGGCCGGCGATGGCGATGAGCACCGCGCAGGCCACGGGCACAAGGAATGCGCCCTTCTTCATGACCGTCTCCCCATCAGCCCTTCGGGCTTCCAGATCAGCACGATGGCCATCAGGAGGTAGATGCCGATGCCGCTCAGGTCAGCGAAGAACACCTTGCCGAAGGTGTCGACGAAGCCCACCAGCAGCGAGGCCAGCAGCGCGCCGGTGATCGAGCCGATGCCGCCGATCACCACCAGCACGAAGCAAATGATGAGCACGCTCGCGCCCATGTTCGGATACACCGAGGACATCGGCGCCGCGATCATCCCGGCCAGCGCCGCGAGCGCCACGCCCGCCGCGAACACGATGCGGTAGAGCCGCTTCACGTCGATGCCGAGGCCCCGCACCATGTCGCGGTTGCTCGCGCCGGCGCGGATCATCATGCCCAGGCGCGTGCGGTTCACCACCCAGTACAAGCCGACCGCGAGCACGATGCACGCGGCCGATGCGAACAGGCGATACCAAGGGTAGCTCATGACGTTGCCCAGCGCGAAGCTGCCATCGAGCCACGCGGGCACCTTCACGCCGTGCACGTCGTTGCCCACCAGGATGGAGCGCAGCTCCTCGAACACCAGGATGAGCCCGTAGGTCATGAGCACCTGCTGCAGGTGATCACGCTGGTAGAGGTAGCTGAAGAACGCCCATTCGAGCAGGTAGCCGAAGATGGCCGCGAGCACCACGCCGGCCACCAGCATCAGCAGGAACTGGTCGCCGAACAGCGGCGCGAGCGAGAACGCCAGGTACGCGCCGATCATGTAGAAGCTGCCGTGCGCGAGGTTGATCACGCCCATGATCCCGAAGATCAGCGTGAGGCCCGATGCCACGAGGAAAAGCAGCAGTCCGTACTGAACGGAGTTCAGGCACTGGACGAGGAAGGTTCCGAAATCCACCGTGTGAGATCCCAGTTGGTTGTGGTTGCCGCAAGGCGGCTCGCGGCCCGGTCAGGGGCCGCGAGGGAACGAAATAACCGAAGGCCTTAGTGCCTGCTTACATCCGGCAGCCGCGTGCCGGATCGGCCAGGCCCTTGATCGCGGTGCTGACCAGCTTGTTTTCCTTGCCATCCACCTTGCGCAGATAGATGTCCTGCACCGGGTTGTGCGACTTGCTCATCGTGAACGTGCCGCGCGGGCTGTCGATCTTGGCCTTCTCGATGGCGGCGGTGAACTCGGCCTTCTTGCCGATGTCGCCCTTGGCGGCGGCAAGGCCCACGCCCAGCATCTGCGCGGCGTCGTAGCCCTGCACCGCATACACGTCGGGCTGCAGCTTGAACGACTTGGCATACGCCACGCGGAATGCGTTGTCGCGCGCGGTGTTCAGGCCGTCCGCGTAGTGCAGCGTGGTCAGCATGCCCTGTGCCGATTCGCCCTGCGCATCGAGCGTGCCGTCGGTCAGGAAGCCGGGGCCGTAGAGCGGAATGGTCTTGTTGAGGCCCGCAGCCTGGTAGTCCTTGACGAACTTCACCGCGCCGCCGCCCGCGAAGAAGGCGTACACCGCGTCGGGCTTGGCGGCCGCGATCTCGGTCAGCAGCGCCTGGAACTCCACGTTCGGGAAGGCCAGCGTGAGCTGCTTGTCGACCTTGCCGCCGTTCTTCTCGAAGCCTTCCTTGAAGCCGTTGACCGACTCGTCGCCGGCCGCGTACTTCCAGGTGATGGTCATCGCCTTCTTCTTGCCCTGCTGCTTGGCCGCGACCTCGCCCATCGCGTAGGCCGGCTGCCAGTTGCTGAACGAGCTGCGGAAGATGTTGGGCGCGCACATCGGGCCGGTCACCGCATCGGCGCCGGCGTTGGGCACGATCAGCACGGTGCCGCTTTCCTTGGCGGCCTTGGCCATGGCCATCGCGACGCCGGAGTGCACGGTGCCCACGATCACATCGACGTTGTCGCGCTTGATGAGCTTGTTGACGTTGTCGGTCGCCTTGGCGGGATCGGATTCGTCATCGACCTTGAAGTATTCGATCTCGCGGCCCGAGAGCTTGCCGCCTTGCTCGTCGACGTAGAGCTTGAAGCCGTTCTCGATGGCCACGCCCAGCGCGGTGTAGGTGCCGCTGTAAGGCAGCATCAGGCCGACCTTGAGCTTGCCGGTGCCCTGGGCGCCGGCCGCCGACGCAAGGGCGGCAAAGGCGATGGCGGTGAGCGCGAGGCGCGCATTGCGGATGGTGGTCATGGTGTCTGTCTCCTGTTTTTGGTGATGAAAGCGGCGGTTGCGACGGTGACACGTTCCGGCTGATCGCGATGTGGGGAATGCCCGCATTCAGGGATTTCCACCAGTTCGCAACCGCCGCTCACGCGCGCCGCGATGCCGCGGATCTGTGCGAGCGTTCCGTACTCGTCGTCGATGCCCTGGATGGCGAGCACCGGGCAGCGGATGGCGTCGAGCTCGGCCTCGATGTTCCAGTCGCGAAAGGGCGGGTGCAGCCAGATGCGGTTCCAGCCCCAGAAGGCCGAGTCGGCGCTGTCGTGGTAGCGACCGAGCTTCTTCGGCAGGTCGGTCGAGAGGTAGGCGGTGCGCGCCAGTTCGATGTTCGCGACGGTCACGTCTTCCACGAAGATGTGCGGGGCCAGCACCACGAGGCCCGCCACGCGATCGGGGAAGCGCGAGGCGTAGAGCAGCGAGATCGAGCCGCCGTCGCTGTGGCCGAAGAGCCAGGGCTTTTCATCGTCGAGCTTGAGGGCAGCGAAGAGGGCGGGCAGCACCTCGTGCGCCTGGCGGTGCATGAAGTCGACGTCCCAGATTTCGTTGTCTTCGCGCGGCGTGGAGCGGCCGTAGGCGGGGCGGGAGAACACCAGGCCGCGGGCGTTGGCGGCCTCGCAGACTTGCGCGGGGAAATCTTTCCACATGGCGACGGAGCCGAGGCCTTCGTGGAGGAAGACGATGAGCGGCGCGTCCGTTCGCTGGGGGGCGACCCACTGGCATTCGATGCGCACGGGGCGGCCGCGCCAGTCGATGGTGGCGAAGTCGGGGGCGCTCATTGCATTGCTCCCGGCTGTTGCTCCTTCCCCTTCCGGGGGAAGGCTGGGATGGGGGCTCGCGGCGCTTGAGAAGGCTGTGCGTGCGTGGAGGCCGATGCCCCCACCCCAACCCTCCCCCGGGAGGGGAGGGAGCAAGACAAGGCGCGCGTCATGCCTGCTTCTCTCTCTCGCGCAACCTGAACCGCTGAATCTTCCCCGTCGCAGTCTTCGGCAGCTCGCTCACGAACTCGAGGAAGCGCGGGTACTTGTAGGGCGCGAGGCGCTCCTTCACGAAGGCCTTGAGCTCGTCCTCGGTCGCGGCGCTGCCGTCCTTCAGCACGACGAAGGCCTTGGTCTTGGTGAGGCCCTCTGCATCTTCCTTGCCGATCACCGCCGCTTCAAGCACCGATGGGTGCTGCATCAGCGTGGCTTCCACCTCGAAGGGCGACACATAGATTCCGCTGACCTTCAGCATGTCGTCGCTGCGCCCGGCGTAGGTGAAGTAGCCGTCGGCATCGCGCGTGTACTTGTCGCCGCTCTTGGTCCAGCCGCCCTGGAAGGTGTCGCGCGACTTCTCGCGGTTGGTCCAGTACATGAGCGCCGAGCTCGGGCCGCGGATGTAGAGATCGCCGACTTCGCCATCGGGCACCGGGCGGCCGTCTTCGCCGCGCAGCTCGACCTCGTAGCCTTCGACCGGCTTGCCCGTGGTGCCGTAGCGCACGTCGCCGGGGCGGTTGGAGATGAAGATGTGCAGCATCTCGGTCGAGCCGATGCCGTCGATGATCTCGCAGCCGTAATGCGCCTTGAAGCGCTGCGCGATCTCGCCGGGCAGGGCCTCGCCGGCGGACGAGCACATGCGCAGCGTGACCGCATCGCGCGCCGGCAGCTTTGGCGAGGCGAGCATGCCTGCGAAGCCGGTGGGCGCGCCGAAGAACACAGTGGGCTTGTGCTCTGTCCAGCGGCGGAAGGTGGCATCGGGCGTGGGCCGCTCGGCCATCAGCACGACTGTGGCGCCGACCGTGAGCGGAAAGGTCAGCGCGTTGCCCAGGCCGTAGGCGAAATACATCTTGGCGGCCGAGAAGCACACGTCGTCTTCGGTCAGCGCGAGCACCGGCTTGCCATAGAGCTCCGCCGTCCACCAGAGGTTGGCGTGCGTGTGGACCGTGCCCTTGGGCTTGCCGGTGGAGCCGGAGGAATAGAGCCAGAAGCCCGGGTCGTCGGAGGCGGTGTTCACTGGTGCGGCCAGGGGCTCGACCTTGGCGAGTGCGTCGTCGAAGGCTTGCGCGTTGGCGGGCAGCGTGCCCGTCGGCTGCGAGACGATCAGCGCCTGCAACTCGTGCGCGCCGCGGCCCATCGCATCCTGCAGCACGGGCAGCAGCGCGCCCGACACCAGCGCGGCCTGCGCGCGGCTGTGGTCGAGCATGTACGCGTAGTCCTCGGGCGTGAGCAGCGTGTTGACAGCGACGGGAACGATGCCGGCGTACAGGCAGCCGAGAAAGCTCACGGGCCAGTCGTTGTTGTCGAGCATCAGCAGCAGCACGCGCTCTTCGCGGCGCACGCCGGCGGCTTTCAGCGCGGCAGCCAGGCGGCGCGCGCGGTCTTCGAGCTGGCCGTAGCTCAGCATGCCGCGGTCGTCGATGTAGGCCGTGCGATCGGCGCGGCCGCGGTTGAGGGCGAACAGGTGTTCGGCGAAATTGAATCGTGCGGGCAGGCTCATCGTGGGGTCTCCTTGGGGCCTGTTCTTCTAGAAGCCGAGGGCGGCGAGCACGCCGGGGCTCGCCTGCACGGCGCTCTTGCGGTGATAGAAATCGAGCGCGCGCAGGCCACCCAGTTCGGCGCCGCCGCCCGCGCGGCCGGGACCGCCGTGCATCGACATCGGCATCACGTTGCCGTGGCCGGTGTGGGCTTGCGCGACTTCGGGCGTGATCACGTGGACGCGGCCGTGGCTCGGTGCGACGGCGAGTGCGGCCTGTGCGAGCGCGGCGTCGTCGCTGCCGTAGAGCGATGTGACGAGCGAGCCTTGTCCGCGGTGCGCCAATGCGATGCCGTGCGCCAGGTCGCGATACGGCAGCAGCGTGGCGACCGGCCCGAACACTTCCACGTCATGCACGCGCTGCGCCGCATCGGCATCGCGCGCGCCCAGCAGCACCGGGCCGATGCAGGCGGCGATGGCGGGGTCCGCATCGATCAGCGGCTTGCTGCGGCTGTCGTGCAGCACGGTGGTCTGCGTGGCGAGTGCGTCGAGCCCGTCGCGCACGGCATTCAGTTGCGCGCGGCTCACGAGCGAACCCATGCGCACGCCCTCGTTGCGCGGGTTGCCGACGGTGACGCCCGCGAGCTTCGCACCGATGGCTTCGGCTGCGGCGTCGTACACCTCGGCGGGCACCAGGATGCGGCGGATCGCGGTGCACTTCTGGCCCGACTTCACCGTCATCTCGCGCACCACTTCGCGCACGAGCAGGTTGAAGACGTCGCTGCCGGGCGCGGCGCCGGGCAGCAGCAGGGCGCTGTTGAGGCTGTCGGCCTCGATGTTCGCGCGCACCGAGCGCGCGGCCACGGCGGGGTGGGAGCGGATCACCGCGGCGGTCTCGGCCGAACCGGTGAACGAGACCACGTCGAAGGGCTGCAGCTGGTCCATCAACCCGACCGAGCTGCCGCAGATGACCGAGAGCGCGCCGGCAGGCAGCACGCCCGCATCGACCACGTCCTTCACCATGCGCTGCGTGAGCCAGGCGGTGGCCGTCGCGGGCTTCACGATCACCGGCACGCCGGAGAGCAATGCCGGCGCGGCCTTTTCCCACAAGCCCCATGACGGGAAGTTGAAGGCGTTGATGAAGAGCGCCACGCCGTGCGTCGGCACCTGCAGGTGCTGCGACTGGAACACCGGCTCCTTGCCGAGCTTGACCGCGTCGCCATCGCGCAGCGCACGCACGTCGCCGAGCGCATCGCCCCACTTGGCGTACTGGCCGAGCGTGAAGATCGCGCCGTCGATGTCGACGGCCGAGTCGTTCTTCACCGTGCCGGAGTTCGCGGTGGCGATCTCGTAATAGGCATCGCGGTTGGCTTGCAGCACCTTCACGATCGCGCCGAGCAATCCGGCGCGCTGGCGATAGGTGAGGGCGCGCAGTGCGTTGCCGCCCTGTTCACGCGCAAACGAAAAGGCTTCGGGCAGGTCGAGGCCGGTGGCGTCGACGCGCACGAGCTCGGTGCCGAGCACCGGATCGAAGAGCGGCGTGCCGGCGCCCGAGCCGCTTTGCCAGCGGCCGGCAACGTGGTTGGAAAGGAGTTCGGTCATGCGGTGAACTTGATCTGCCCTTCGGGCAGGAGATAGAGAACGAGCGCGCGGCCTTGCGCGACGGTCGGGCGGTGTGCGGTGCCGGGGCCGTAGACGCACCAGCCCGCGGGCCGCCCGTCGAAGGTGGCGTCGGCGCTGTCGTCCAGCGGCATGATCAGGTCGATCTCGCCGTTGGGATGCGTGTGGTGCGGGCCGGCGATGTCCTGCATGTCCACCACGTCGACCGAGAAGCGGTGCAGCGCGTCCTCGGCCTTGAAGACGCGGCCGTACTTGATGCCACCGCCTTCGCGCTCGCAGAGCCACCCTTCGGCCACGCCGCCGATGCAGGCCTGGCGCAGTTGCTCGAAGCCGGCGCTGCCCGCGCCATGGTTGGCGTTCAGCCATTGGTCGAGTTGCGCGTCGAGCGGCCGGCCTGCGATCTCGGCGGTCAGGCCCGCGATCAACTGGTGAAATGCTTCCTTGCTGGCCATCGTGGGGACTTTCTTCGTGGAGGCTGGCTGGGGCGGTGCTGGCCGCCGTGAACTTATGAACTACCTTGCAGGATCGCCGCGCGTGCAGTATCTTGCTTGTGGTCGGACAATAAGCACCGAGACATTGGGTGTCAAGCAATATAGTGCATATATGGTGTTTACCCTGAGCGCGCACAATCCCGGCAAAGAACGAGGACTTGCATGAACGAGCATGTAGACGCGGTGCTGGCCACCGCGCCAGAAAGCGGCAACGCCGCACCGGCCGGGGAGGCCAAGAATCCGCTGCTGGCCGCTCTGGGCGACCGCGTGCGCAACCTGCGTGCGCAGCGCGGCCTCACGCGCAAGGCGGTGGCGGTGGCGGCCGACGTGTCCGAGCGGCACCTGGCGAACCTGGAGTATGGCATCGGCAACGCGTCGATTCTGGTGCTGCAGCAGGTGGCCGGCGCGCTGCACTGCTCGCTGGCCGAGCTGGTCGGCGACATCACCACCAGTTCGCCCGAGTGGCTGCTTATCCGCGAACTGCTCGAGAACCGCAGCGAAACCGACCTGCGCCGCGTGCGCCTGGCGCTGGGCGAACTGCTGGGCACGGCCTCGGTCGATCCCGCGCGGCACCGCCGCATCGCGCTCGTGGGCCTGCGCGGCGCGGGCAAGTCGACGCTCGGGCAGATGCTGGCCGACGACCTAGACGTGCCCTTCGTGGAACTGAGCCGCGAAATCGAGAAGCTCGCCGGCTGCAGCGTGCGCGAGATCCACGACCTCTACGGCACCAATGCCTACCGCCGCTACGAGCGCCGCGCGCTCGAGGAGGCCGTACAGATCTACAGCGAGGTAGTGATCGCCACGCCGGGCGGCATCGTGTCCGACCCCGCCACCTTCAACGAGCTGCTCGCCCACTGCACCACCGTGTGGCTGCAGGCTGCGCCCGAGGAGCACATGGGCCGCGTGGCCGCACAGGGCGACACCCGCCCGATGGCGGCCAGCAAGGAAGCCATGGAAGACCTGCGCCGCATCCTGAACGGCCGGGCCGCCTTCTATTCGAAGGCAGACCTCTCGGTGGACACGAGTGGCAAGACGCTCGCGCAGAGCTTTCAGGTGCTGCGCGGGGTGGCCCGCCAATCGATCGGCCTGAGCGATTGAGCTGAAATCTGAAAAAAAGCACAACAGGCATTGACTTGCCTGTTTACATGCAGCATGATGCATGTTATCGGAACCAGAAGATGCATTATTCTTCCGGTTTGCATCTGCCTCACAGGAGACTTCCGTATGACCGACACCGCGACCCCCACTTCGCTCCAGGCGCCTACCCGCGTGGATTACCGCACCGAACCCGGCCAGTACCGCCACTGGTCCCTGAGCTTCGACGGCGCCATCGCCCGCCTGGTGCTCGACATCGCGGAAGACGGCGGCATCCGCCCCGGCTACAAGCTCAAGCTCAACAGCTACGACCTGGGCGTCGACATCGAGCTGAACGACGCGCTCAACCGCATCCGCTTCGAACACCCCGAAGTGCGCAGCGTGATCGTTACCAGCGGCAAGGACCGCATCTTCTGTTCGGGCGCCAACATCTTCATGCTGGGCGTCTCGGGCCATGCCTGGAAGGTCAACTTCTGCAAGTTCACCAACGAGACCCGCAACGGCATCGAAGACTCGTCGAAGCACTCGGGCCTGAAGTTCCTCGCGGCCGTGAACGGCGCCTGCGCCGGCGGCGGCTACGAACTGGCGCTGGCCTGCGACGAGATCCTGCTGGTGGACGACCGCTCTTCCGCCGTCTCGCTGCCCGAAGTGCCGCTGCTCGGCGTGCTGCCCGGCACCGGCGGCCTGACGCGCGTGACCGACAAGCGCCATGTGCGCCATGACCTCGCCGACATTTTCTGCACCAGCGTCGAAGGCGTGCGCGGCCAGCGCGCGGTCGAATGGCGCCTGGTCGATGCGGTGGCCAAGCCCGCGCAGTTCGCCGCCGCCGTGCAGGACCGCGCCTCGCAGCTCGCCGCCAACAGCGACCGTCCCGCGGGCGGCAAGGGCGTGGCGCTCACGCGCCTGGAACGCACCGACAGCGCCGACGGCATCGCGTATTCGCATGTGAACGTGCAGATCGATCGCAGCAAGCGCACGGCCACGATCACCGTGAAGGCGCCCACCGGCGCGCAGCCGGCCGACATCGCCGCGATCGAAGCCGCGGGCGCCGCCTGGTGGCCGCTCGCGATGTGCCGCGAACTGGACGACGCGATCCTCAACCTGCGCACCAACGAGCTCGATGTGGGCACCTGGCTGCTCAAGACCGAAGGCGATGCCGCCGCGGTGCTCGCCTCCGACGCCGTGATGTTCGCCAACAAGGACCACTGGTTGGTGCGCGAAACCATCGGCGCGCTGCGCCGCACGCTGGCGCGCCTCGATGTGTCGTCGCGCAGCCTGTTCGCGCTGGTCGAGGCCGGTTCGTGCTTCGCCGGAACGCTGGCCGAGCTGGCCTTTGCGGCCGACCGCACCTACATGCTCGCGCTGCCCGACGATGCCGAACGCGCACCCAAGCTCACGCTCGACGAATTCAACTTCGGCTTCTTCCCGATGGTGAACGACCAGAGCCGCCTGCAACGCCGCTTCTACGAAGAAGCCGCGCCGCTCGAGGCCGCGCGCGCCGCAGCCGGCAAGCCGCTCGATGCCGACGAGGCGCTCAAGCTCGGCCTGGTCACCGCGGCTCCCGACGACATCGACTGGGACGACGAGATCCGCATCGCCGTCGAAGAGCGCGCCGCCATGTCGCCCGACGCGCTCACCGGCCTCGAAGCCAACCTGCGCTTCGCGAGCAAGGAAAACATGGCCACCCGCATCTTCGGCCGGCTCACCGCCTGGCAGAACTGGATCTTCAACCGCCCCAACGCTGTCGGCGAGAAGGGTGCGCTCAAGGTCTACGGCACCGGCGAGAAGGCCGGCTTCGACATGAATCGCGTTTGAACTGGCAGCCCGTACAACCCAAGGAACAACGATGAGCACGATCAACTACAGCGAGAAGATCCCCAACAACGTCAACCTCGGCGAAGACCGCACGCTGCAGCGCGCGCTCGAAGGCTGGCAGCCCAACTTCATCAACTGGTGGGACGACGTGGGCCCCGAAGGCTCGACCAACCACGACGTGTACCTGCGCACCGCGGTGAGCGTCGACCCACAGGGCTGGGCCCAGTTCGGCCACGTGAAGATGCGTGACTACCGCTGGGGCATTTTCCTGAACCCGGGCGATGCGAACCGCGAGATCCACTTCGGCGACCACAAGGGCGAGAAGGCCTGGCAAGACGTGCCCGGCGAGCACCGCGCCAACCTGCGCCGCATCATCGTGACGCAGGGCGACACCGAGCCTGCGTCGGTCGAGCAGCAGCGCCACCTGGGCCTCACGGCGCCGTCGATGTACGACCTGCGCAACCTGTTTCAGATCAACGTCGAAGAAGGCCGCCACCTGTGGGCGATGGTCTACCTGCTGCAGAAGCACTTCGGCCGCGACGGCCGCGAAGAGGCCGATGCGCTCCTGCAGCGCACCTCGGGCGACGAGAACAACCCGCGCATCCTGGGCGCCTTCAACGAACGCACGCCCGACTGGCTCGCGTTCTTCATGTTCACCTACTTCACCGACCGCGACGGCAAGTTCCAGCTCTCGGCGCTGGCCGAGAGCGCGTTCGATCCGCTCGCGCGCACCACGAAGTTCATGCTGACCGAAGAGGCGCACCACATGTTCGTGGGCGAGAGTGGCGTGTCGCGCGTGATCGCGCGCACCGCGCAGGTGATGAACGAGCTGAAGACCGACGACGTGCAGAAGATTCGCGCCGCGGGCTGCATCGACCTGGGCACGATTCAGCGCTACCTGAACTTCCACTACAGCGTGACCATCGACCTGTTCGGCGCCGACCAGTCGAGCAACGCGGCCATCTTCTACAGCTCGGGCCTGAAGGGCCGCTACGAAGAAGGCAAGCGCACGGACGATCACATCCTCAAGGGCCAGACCTACAAGGTGCTCGAGGTGAAGGACGGCCAGCTCGTGGAGAAGGACGTGCCGATGCTCAACGCGCTGAACGAAGTGCTGCGCGACGACTTCATCAAGGACTCGGTGGCCGGCGTCGGCCGCTGGAACAAGGTGCTGGAAAAAGCCGGCATCCCCACCCGCCTGGTCGTGCCGCACAAGGCCTTCAACCGCCAGATCGGCGCGCTCGCCGGCATCAAGATGTCGCCCGAAGGCCGCGTGGTGAACGAGATCGAATGGGCCGCCAAGCGCGACGAATTGCTGCCCAGTTCCGAAGACTTCGCTTTCGTGGCATCGTTGATGGGCCGCGTGGTGGAGCCGGGCAAGTTTGCAGGCTGGATCTCGCCGCCGGTGATGGGCATCAATCGCCAGCCCGTCGACTTCGAGTACGTGCGCTTCGGCTGAGCGCCTGGATATGAATCCCTCGTCCCCACGGCGAGGGGATGGAGAACAACATGGACATGGCCGTTGAAGCCGGGGTCATCAAGCAGCACCTGATCGACCCCGAGATCTGCATCCGCTGCAACACCTGCGAGGCCACCTGCCCCGTCAATGCGATCACGCACGACGACAACAACTACGTCGTGCGCGCCGACATCTGCAATGGCTGCATGGCCTGCATCTCGCCGTGCCCGACGGGCTCCATCGACAACTGGCGCACGATGCCGCTGGTGCGCGCGTACACGATCGAAGAACAGCTCACCTGGGAAGAACTGCCGGCGGAACTGACGCCCGAAGAACTCGAAGCCGCGGGTGTTTCCGCCGATGCGGGCGATGAAGCTGCAGCACCCGCTGCGACGGCGCCGATGCAGGTCGCCACGGTCGAGTCCGTCGAGACCATCTTCAATTCCGCGCAGTACGGCGCCACCGTGCCCCCGTGGTCGGCCGCGCATGCGTACACCAACCTGTTCCCGCCGAAGATGCCGACGACCGCGACCGTGGTCGGCAACTTCAACTGCACCGAAGCCGGCTTCGACAGCGAGACGCACCACATCGTGCTCGACTTCGGCGTGGTGCCGTTCCCAGTGCTCGAAGGCCAGTCGATCGGCATCGTGCCGCCGGGCGTCGATGCCATCGGCAAGCGCCACCATGCGCGCCAGTACTCGGTGGCGAGCCCCCGCAACGGCGAGCGGCCGGGCTACAACAACGTCTCGCTCACCGTGAAGCGCGTGACCGAGGACCACCAGGGCGACCCGGTGCTCGGCGTGTGCTCCAACTACGTGTGCGACCTGAAGGTGGGCGACACCGTGCAGGTGGTGGGGCCCTTCGGCGCCTCGTTCCTGATGCCGAACCACCCCAAGTCGCACATCGTGATGATCTGCACCGGCACCGGCAGCGCACCGATGCGCGCGATGACCGAGTGGCGCCGGCGCCTGCGCAAGAGCGGCAAGTTCGAAGGCGGCAAGCTCATGCTGTTCTTCGGCGCGCGCACGCAGCAGGAGCTGCCGTACTTCGGTCCGCTGCAGTCCCTGCCCAAGGACTTCATCGACATCAACCTGGCGTTCTCGCGCACGCCGGGGAGCCCCAAGCGCTATGTGCAGGACCTGATGCGCGAGCGCGCCGCTGACCTGGCCGCGCTGCTCAAGGACGGCAGCAGCCACTTCTACGTGTGCGGCTTGAAGAGCATGGAAGAGGGCGTGGTGCTCGCGCTGCGCGACGTGGCGACGGAAGCGGGGCTCGACTGGGACACGGTCGGCGCTTCGCTCAAACGCGAAGGCCGCCTGCACCTCGAAACCTACTAAGCTGCGGCGGATGCTGTTCGCCGACTTCCATGCAGGCCAGGTCATCGAGGCCGGACCCTACGTGCTCACCGAAGCCGAGCTGGTGCAGTTCGCCAAGGCGTACGACCCGCAGTGGTTTCACACCGACGCGGAGGCCGCGGCGGACAGCGCCTTCGGCGGACTCATTGCGAGCGGCTGGCACACCTGCTCGATCGCGATGCGCCTGGTGGTCGAGGCGGCACTGAAGGGCTCGGAGTCTTTTGCGTCGCCGGGGCTCGAGCATGTGCGCTGGCCCAACCCCGTGCGCCCTGGCGATGCCTTGCGGCTCGTGGCCGACGTGATCGAGGTGCGGCGCTCCGAGAAGCGGCCGACGCTCGGCATCCTGCGCTGGCAGTGGCGGCTCTTCAACCAGCGCGATCTGATGGTGCTCGACGCGGAGGTCACGAGCCTTTTCAGGCTCGAAGTGTCCGGCTGAGACGCGAAGAAAAGCCCGCAACGCGCGAGCGCTGCGGGCTTGTGCCCATGAGGCGTGGTTACTTCGTGATGTCGACTGCGCTCGAGCCCTTGGCCTTGCCGTTGGCCTTCGCGCCCACGCCGGTGCCCGATGATGGCTTCACCGCGCCGCCCGCCGAGCCGACCGCACCGGTCGCGCCGCCCACGGTGTTCGTGAGGCCACCTGTAGCGCCTGTTGCCGCGCCGGTCGCACCGCCCACGGCGCCCGTGGCACCGCCGACCGTGCTGGTCGCGTTGCCCACGGCACCTGTCGCGCCGCCGACCACGCCACCGACCGTGTTGCCCAGGCCGCCCGCTGCGTTGCCGGCACCGCCATTGGCCGATGTGCCTGCACCCGCTGCGGCGCCGGTGCTTGCGCCTGCCCCTGCGCTGCCTTGCGCCGGTGCGGCCTTGACCGTGCCCGATGTATTCACATCGGCATTCACGCCCACGCCGACTCCAACGCCCTGTGCCTGAGCGAAACCGCTCATGGCAAGAAGGCCTGCGAGCAAGGCGCCGACGAAGATGGATTTGTGTTGTTGTTGCTTCATGGTGACTGTTCCTTTCGTTTGAATGGTCACTGACAAGAACCGGCTTTGGGCCAGTTCGGTCGCTACCGTGACCACCTCGCACCATGTCGCCGTGTGCGGGGGCTTCGCTCTCGCTTGTGGGACGTGTCCGTCGTCGGGAATGGAAGCTCGTGCGTTAGGGCGTCGCTCTGTGTCAGGGGGCTTTT
Source organism: Variovorax sp. RKNM96 (assembly GCF_017161115.1). GTDB lineage: Bacteria > Pseudomonadota > Gammaproteobacteria > Burkholderiales > Burkholderiaceae_C > Variovorax. The sequence goes on from NZ_CP046508.1 coordinate 124,523, forward strand.
CGCGTGGTGCCGACCTTTCTCCGGGCATGGTCAAAACGAGCCTTCTCCGGCGCCGACGATTTCATGCAACCAATAATGTTGCATGAAACGAGACAGCAAGCTTTCCGGCGTTCTCCACGTGCTGCTGCACATGGCCGAGATGGACGGGCCCATCACCTCCGAGGCGCTCGCGGCGGCGATGCACACCAATCCGGTGGTGGTGCGCCGGCTCATGGCGGGCCTGCGGCAGGCGGGCTTCGTGAGTTCGGCCAAGGGCCACGGCGGCGGCTGGGTGCTGTCGTGCTCGCTGTCGCGCGTGACGCTGGGCGACATCCACAACGCCGTCGGCGCGCCCGCGCTGCTGGCCATGGGCAATCGCACCGAGAGCCCCGGCTGCATCGTGGAGCAGGCGGTGAATGCGGCGCTCGACGATGCCTTCGATGCGGCCGAGGCCCTGCTGCTCAAGCGTTTCAACAGCATCACGCTGGCCGATCTCTCGAAAGACTTTCATCGCCGCATGACAGGCGGCGGCTTCACCCAGAAGGACATCGAACATGCGCTATGACGCTCTTGTCGTGGGCGGCAGCTTTGCCGGCCTCTCCGCTGCCATGCAGCTCGCGCGCGCACGCAAGAACGTGTGCGTGGTCGATGCAGGCGCGCCGCGCAACCGCTTCGCCGCCGCGGCGCACGGCTTCTTCGGCCAGGACGGCGTGCCGCCGCTGAAGATGATTGCCGACGCACGCGCGAAGCTCCTGGCCTATCCCAACGTCACCTTCATCGAAGGCCGCGTGGCGAGCGCGCAGGCCGATGGCGCGGGCGGGTTCGTCGCATCGCTCGACAGCGACTTGCAACTCTCGGCCGGCCAGCTCCTGCTGGCCTTCGGCGTGCAGGACGGCTTTCCCGACGGCATCTCCGGCGTGCGCGAACGCTGGGGCACCAGCGTGCTGCACTGCCCCTATTGCCACGGCTATGAATTCAGCGGCCGAAGGCTCGGCATTCTGATCGAAGCGCCGCACCCGCCCGACCACGCGATGCTGATCGCCGAGTGGGGGCCGGCGACGCTCTTCCTGAACGGCAACAACACGGTGGACGACGAGGCGCGCGCCAGGCTGCAGGCGCGCGGCGTGGCCATCGAGCCCGGCCGCATCGCCGCGCTGGAGGGGCCGGCAAAGGACCTGTCCGGCATTCGCCTCGAAGACGGCCGCATCGTGCCGGTAGACGCGCTGTTCATGGTTCCCCGCACGCGTCCTTCGAGTCCTATCGCCGAAGAGTTGGGTTGCGCCTTCGACGACGGCCCGGCCGGCCCGGTGATCCGCATCGATGCGATGAAGATGACCACCGTGCCCGGCGTGTTCGCCGCGGGCGATGCCGCCATGCCGATGCACAACGCCACGCTGGCCTCGGCCGATGGTGTGATGGCCGGCACGTCGATGCATCGGGCCATGGTGTTTGGCACTTGACCCCACTTTTTTCTCGGGCTCGGGAAAAACGGGCTCCGAGCCCTCTATAATTCGACGCTCGAAATGCGGGAATAGCTCAGTTGGTAGAGCGCAACCTTGCCAAGGTTGAGGTCGAGAGTTCGAGACTCTTTTCCCGCTCCACATTTCATGCAAAAGGCCACCTCACCGGTGGCCTTTTCTTTTGCGCCGCGTTGGACGCGTGCTCAGCCCTTCGCCGGCAACACCGTGCCGCGGCTCTCGCCGAACCCGATGCGCGCATGCCCCGGCTTCTCGCACCAGCCGCGCAGCAGCACCGCGTCGCCATCCTCGATGAATGCGCGCTGCTCGCCATTCGCCAGCGCCACGGGGCTCTGCCCCGCACGCGCCAGTTCGATGATCGCGCCGGCCTCGCCTGGGCCCGGCCCCGAGATCGTCCCGCTGCCGAACAGGTCGCCCGGATTCAGCTTGCAGCCGCCCATGGTGTGGTGCGCCACCATCTGCGCCACGCTCCAGTACTGGTGTTTGAAGCTCGTGCGCGACAGGCGCGAAGGCCCGCTCTTGTCATCGCGCGCCTTCCCGCTTTCGAGCCAGACCTCCAGGCTGATGTCGATCGCGCCGCTCTCGCGGTTCGCCTTGCTCTCCAGGTAGGCCAGTGGCTGGGGCTCGTCGGCCGGCCGCGTCCAGGCCTGGCGGTAGGGCGCGAGCGCCTCCATCGTCACGATCCACGGCGAGATGGTGGTCGCGAAATTCTTCGCGAGGAAAGGCCCGAGCGGCGCCATCTCCCAGAACTGGATGTCGCGCGCCGACCAGTCGTTGAGCAGGCAGATGCCGAAGATGTGTTCCTCGGCGCGTTCGAGCGGAATCGGCTCGCCGGCCGCATTGCCCTCGCCGATCCACACGCCGAGTTCGAGTTCGTAGTCGAGCCGGGCGCACGCGTGGTACGTGGGCGCCTTCGCGCCCGGTGCCAACGTCTGCCCCATCGGACGGTGAAAGCGCTGCCCGCTCACGCCGATGGTCGAGACCCGCCCGTGGTACGCCGTCGGAATCCAGCGGAAGTTCGGCGTGACATCGCCTTCGGGATTGAACAGGCGCGTGATGTTCAGCGCATGGTCGATCGATGTGTAGAAGTCGGTGTAGTCGCCGATGCGCGCGGGCACGGTGTATTCGACGTCGGTTTGCGGCACCAGGCACTTGCGCAGGTCGTCCACCGTCACAACGGGCGCATCGCTTCGCAGCAGCGCGAAGACTGCATGGCGCAGGGCCTGCCAGGCGGTGGGCCCGAGCGCGAAGAAATCATTGAGGGCGGGCAGGGCGGCGACCCGCGCCGCATCGAGCGCGAGCCCGTCGACATGCGAGCCTGCGGCCAGCGCCGCGAGGTCGAGCACCTGGTCGCCGATGGCCACGCCGCCGCGAAACGGCTCGGGGCTGCCGATGCGGCGGAACTCCGCATACGGCAGGTTCTGGATCGGGAAATCAGTACCGGCCGCGTTGGCGGTGTCGACCCAACTGCGGGCCCCGGCGTCGTGCGTGTGGTTGAGTTCGATCATGGCTGTGGATTTCCTTCGTTCAGACCGATGCCATCAGCGCGTCGTCGAAGATCGCAACCGCACGCGTCCAGCCCGCCGAAGCGCCGCGGATCTTGTGCGGGAAGCAGCTGATGAAGAAGCCCGTCGGCGGCAGCACTTCCAGGTTGTGCAGCTTCTCGATGTGGCAGTAGCCGATGTCGCGGCCGGCCTTGTGGCCTTCCCAGATCAACGAGGCGTCGTGCGTCTCGCCGTACTTCTTGGCGGTGTGCACGAAGGGCGCGTCCCAGCTCCATGCATCGGTGCCGGTGAGGCGCACGCCGCGCTCGAGCAGATACATCGTCGCTTCGTAGCCCATGCCCGCGCCGGCCGAAACATAGTCGTTGTTGCCGTAGCGGGAGCCCGCGCGCGTGTTGACCACCACGATCTCCAGCGGACTCAGCGTGTGGCCGATGCGCTTCAATTCGGCCTCGACGTCGTCCGCCGTGACCACATAGCCATCGGCGAAGTGGCGAAAGTCGAGCTTCACACCCGGCTGGAAACACCATTCGAGCGGCACGTCGTGGATGGCGATGGCGGGCTTCTTCTCGCCGAGCGCCTTGTCCATGGTCGAGTGGAAGTGATAGGGCGCGTCGAGGTGCGTGCCGTTGTGCGTGGACAGCTGCACCAGTTCCACGGCCCAGCCTTCGCCGTCGGGCAGGTCCTCTTTCTTCAAACCGGGGAAGAAGGGCTCGATCTGCTCGTAGGTCTGCTCGTGCGTGAAGTACTGGATCTTCGGCGCGAAGGCGGGCGGGTCGGAGAGCACATCGTTTTCTAGAAAGATCGAAAGGTCGACGAATTTGCGCGGCATGGCGAGACTCCTTGTGGGGTGTGTTTGTGTTGGCGTGAAGGAAGAAAAGAAAGGATCGATCAGGGTTGCTGCCAGCGCAGCAGCCGTTTCTCGGCGAGGGCAAGCAGCGCATTGCTCACGAAGCCGATGAGTCCGAGCAGCACGATGCCGGCGAAGAGGTCGCTGGCGCGGAAGGCGCGCGCGGCCAGCAGGATGGCCTGCCCCAAGCCGCTCTGCGAGGCAATCATTTCGCCGACCACCGCGACGATGAGCGCAATGGTCAGCGCCAGGCGCATGCCGGCCAGGATGTCGGGCATCGCGTTGGGCAGGCCCATCTTCCAGATGTACGCGGCACGCGACATCTGCAGGCAGCGCGCCACTTCCGCCAGACGCGGCTCCACGGCCGCAAAGCCATGCACCGTGGCCAGCAGCACCGGCCACATCGCGCCGAACGCGACCACGAACAGCACCATGCCGGGGTTGAGCCCGAAGATCGAAATGGCGAGCGGCAGCAACGCCGATGCGGGCAGCGGGCGGATGAATTCGAGCGTCGGTTGCACCCATGCACGCACCGCGGGCGACACGCCGATGGCCGCGCCCAGCACCACGCCGAACAGCGAGGCCAGCAGCCAGCCTTCGACCATGCGGCCGATCGTGGCCTGCGTGAAGGCGAGCAGTTCGCCATTGCCTGAATCGCCGGAGAGGTTGAGCCCTTCGAGCAGGCTCGCGAAGGTGGCCTGCGGCGTCGGAAGGAACACGCGGCTCACCCAGCCCGCGTTGCTCGCGACCCACCAGAGCGCGACGAGTGCGCACAGCACGGCGAACGAGCCGAGCCAGTGCAGGCCAGAGGGCGCGCGGTCGTTGCCGTTCATGGCATCACCCCCATTCGACGCGCGACCGCGCGCTGCAGCAGCACCATGCCCGCGTTGACCGCGAAGCCCACCGCGCCGATCCAGCCGAGCCACGCGAGCATCAGCGCGGGGTCGAAGCTCTGCTGCGCGATCATCATCGCGTAGCCCATGCCGTTGGGGTTGGCGGCGATCTCCACCGTCACGGCCACCACCAGCGCCACCGCCACGCCGAGGCGCAGCGCGACGAACAGGCGCGGCACGATCGCCGGCAGCACGATCTTGAACGCACGCTCGCGCGCCGAGAGACCGAGCACGCGGCTCACTTCGAGCAGGCGCGGTTCGATCTGCTGCACCGCCGACTGCACCAGCACCAGCAGCGGCCAGAAAGTGGCGAAGGCGACGATGGCCAGCTCCATGCGCACACCGAAACCGAAGGCCAGCATCGCGAGCGGAATCAGCGCGACCGAGGGCACGGGCCGCAGCACCTCGATGGAGACCGAGCCCAGCTGCGCGGCGCGGCGCGAGAGACCGAGCACGAGGCCCAGCGCGATGCCGAGCACCGCGCCGATCAGCAAGCCGAGCGCCGCAGTGCCGAGCGTGAAGCCGGTGGCCTGCCAGAGCGAGCCGTCGAGCGCCGCGCCGACAAAAGCCTTGGCGGCGGCGCTGGGCGGCGCGAGCGCATCGCTGCCCAGCGCTGCTGCGCGCCGCGCGTACCACTCGAAGGCGCCGACCAGCACCGCGGGAAACACCCACGGCCGCAGCCAGCGAAAGACGCGGCCTTCAGTCATGGCCTTGCTCGATGAAGGCGAACAGCTCACGCCGCAACTGCAGGTAGTCCGGATGCTCCTTGGTCGTGAGCTGGTCGCGCGGGCGCGGGATCTTCACGTCGATCATTCGCGCGAGGCTCGGCCGTCCGGGGCCGGGATTGGCCTGCAGCGCGATCACGCGGTCGCCGAGATAGATGGCTTCTTCGAGATCGTGCGTGACGAACAGCACCGTGAGCCCGTCGTCGCGCACCAGCCGCGCGAGCTCGTCCTGCAGGCTCTGGCGGGTGAGCGCATCGAGCGCGCCGAAAGGCTCGTCCATCATCATGAGTTCGGGCTTCTGTGCGAGGCAGCGTGCGATCTGTGCGCGCTGTTGCATGCCGCCCGAGAGCTGCACCGGAAACTTCTGCGCATGCTTCGCGAGTCCGACCTTGCCAAGCACATCCGCGATGCGCGGCGCGCGTTCGGCGGCGGGCACGCCGGCCGCTTCGAGCGCAAGGCTCACGTTGCCTTCCACCGTTCGCCACGGCAGTAGCGCGCGGCCGTAGTCCTGGAACACGAAGGCCACTTCGCGCGAAGGCTCGGTCATCTTCACGCCGTTGCGGCGCACTTCGCCGGCGCTCGCGGTGACGAGCCCGCTGGCCGCGCGCAGCAGCGTGGTCTTGCCGCAGCCGCTCGGGCCCACGATGCAGACGAACTCGCCGCGTGCCACGTCGAACGAGGTGGGCGACAGGATCTCGCGCCCGCCGAGCCGGATGGTCACGCCGTCGAAGCGCAGGAAAGGGGTGGCAGGCATCGTGGAACTTGCCGGCGAACGCGCGGCGCTCACGGAAAGTGCGGCGCGTGCGGTGATCGGGGCGGGCGAGGAAATCATCTGGCGATCAGCTTCGCAACGTCGATGTTGGTCTTGAGCATGTCCTGCTCCTTCATGAGCCCGGTCCAGTAGCCCAGCTGCTTGTCGGTGACGACCGGGCCCGGTGGCGAGACTTGTATCTTGGCCAGCACTTCGGGCGGCAGCTTGATGTATTTGCCGATGGCTGCGCGCACCTTCGCATCGTTCTTCGCCTGCTGCATGAAGCCGCCGGACTCGACCAGCGCTTCGCGAAAGGCGCGCGCCGTCGCCGGATTCTTCGCGACCCACTCGCGCTTGGCCGCATGCACGATGGTCTGGTTGTTCTCTGGCAGGAAGGTCGAGTAGTAGGAGGCCACGTAGCCGGCACCGCTCTCGGTGATGCGGCTCATGAACGGATCGGCCGACACCACCGCATCCACCGAGCCGCCGCGCAGCAGGTCCGCGTGCTGCGGGAACGAGGCCTCGACGAAGTTGACCTTGCGGTAGTCCACGCCGCTGTCTTTCAGCCATGCGCGGAAGGTCACGTGCAGGAACGCACCGAGCCCCGGCACGCCGATCTTCTTGCCCACGCAGTCCTGCGGGCTCTTGATGCCCGAGCCCGCGCGCGCCACCAGGCCGAAGCCGGTGAAGGTCTTGGAGGTGAGGCCGCCGCCGGCCACCAGCACCAGGTCGAGCCCGCCGTCCACCGCCTGCAGGAACACCGAGGGCGTGGGGCCGCCGATCTGCAGCGAATCCGATTGCAGCGCCGCCGGGATCGTGGAGTTCAACGGGATGAACTTGAGTTCCACGTCGAGCCCGCGCTTCTTGAAGTAGCCCTCTTCGGCCGCCACGAAGACAGAGGCGAAGTCGGTCACGGCCGTATAGCCGAACACGATCTTCGGATGGGACTGCTGCGCGCGCGAAGGCAGCGCGGCGGCGGCCGATGCGGCCGCGAGCGCCGACAGCAGGGTGCGTCGTTTCATCATGTCTTCTGTCTCCGGGTGGGGGTCTTCTGTGTACGCGGGGTCTTGGGCCTGGGCAGCGCGGCGCGCAGGCCGCCGACGATGAAGTTCACCAGCATCGGCGCCACGGCGGGGTCGGCGCGCTTGTTCTCGCCGCGCGAGAGCCGTTCGATGCGGCTGTCGTTCAGGTGGTGCAGCAGCGCGCCGAGCGCGAACTGGTAGCCCCACGCGACCTGTGCGCGCGTGGCGTGCGGCAGCGCTACGTGCAGCGCATCGATGTAGGCGGCGGCCAGCGGATCGAAGTAGCCGCGCAGCACGCGGTCGGCTTCCTCGGTCGCGTGATAGAGCTCGCGTGCCACCAGCAGCGCGTAGTACTCGCCCTCCGAACTCGCGCGCAACGCGAGCACGGGCGCGGTGAAGGCTTCGATGATGCGCGGCAGCGTGTGCGCGTCGTCGGGGTTGTTGTCCACGTCCGCGAGACGTGTGAGCCGCTCCTCGATGGTGTGGCTCCAGTGCTCGAAGATGGCATGGAAGAGTTCGTGCTTCGGCCCGAAGTAGTAGCCCACCAGCGCGAGCGGCACGCCGGCTTCTTCCGCGATCTGCCGGATCGTCACCGGGTGGTAGCCGTGCTGCGCGAACAGCTTCTCTGCGGCCAGCAGGATGGCCTGGCGGCGGTCGGGCCGGCCGGCTTCGGCGGTGATGGCCGCGGCACGCGGGGCATTGCGTCTGGCGGTCGGGGTGCGGGTGTTCATGGGGGCATATTGAACGCTTGTACAAAAATGTTGAACACGCGTACAAACCCTGAGGTCAACCCTCATTGAGCACGGTCGTTCGCGGCGCTACGCTCGGTTCATGCCCGCTCCCAACATCCCCCAGATCCGCCTCTATCAAAACTGGCTGCGCGACCAGCGCGGCCTGTCGTTCGACACCTACGACGCGCTGTGGCGCTGGTCCGTCACCGACCTCGATGCCTTCTGGCAAAGCATCTGGGACTACGCCGACCTGCAGTCGCCCACGCCGCACACCGCGGTGCTCGCCGAGTCGCGCATGCCCGGTGCGCGATGGTTCCCCGGTGCGCAGGTCAACTACACGCGCGAGGTGCTGCGCCATGCCGATGCGGCGCACGCCGCCGGCATGCCGGCCATCGTGAGCGACAACGAACTCGGCGAAGTGCGCGAGCTGTCGTGGCCCGAGATGCGCCGCCAGGTCGCCGCGGTCGCGCTCACGCTGAAGTCGCTCGGCGTGCAGCGCGGCGACCGTGTGGCGGCCTACATGCCCAACGTGCCCGAGACCATGGTCGCGTTCCTCGCGTGCTCCAGCATCGGCGCGATCTGGAGCGTGTGCGCGCCCGACATGGGCACGGCCGCGGTGGCCGATCGCTTCCGCCAGATCGAGCCCAAGGTGCTGATCGCCGTCGACGGCGTGCACTACGGCGGCAAGCCGCTCGACCGCAGCGCCGTCCTGCAGGAACTGCGCGCCCAGTTGCCGAGCGTGAAGAAGCTGCTACTCGTGAAGACGCCCTTCGCCGCGAGCCCCGTCGCGCACGACGTCGACTGGACCGAGGCCACCGCGCGCAACGACACCGAGGTCGCCGCCTTCGAACCCGAATGGCTGCCCTTCGACCATCCGATCTGGATCGTCTATTCGAGCGGCACCACGGGCCTGCCCAAGCCCATCGTGCATGGGCAGGGCGGCATCCTCCTGACGATGCACGCCTGCGGCCTGCACAACGACGTGGGCGCGAGCTACGGCGCCAACAACTTCGGCGAGCGCTACCACTGGTACAGCTCCACCGGCTGGGTGATGTGGAATTCGCAGCTCTCGGGCATGGCCTTCGGCGCGACCATCTGCATCTACGACGGCAACCCGGCGGCCAGCAAGGAGAAGCCCGACTGGAGCGTGCTGTGGCGCTTCGTCGCGCGGCACAAGGTCACCTTCTTCGGCGCGGGCGCGGCCTACTTCACCAACTGCATGAAGGCCGGCATCGTTGCGAAGGAGTGCGGCGATCTCTCGCGCGTGCGTGCGCTCGGCAGCACCGGCTCGCCGCTGCCCGACGAGGTGCAGCGCTGGGGCTCGCAGCAGATCCTCGATGCGGGCTCGAAGGAGGTCTGGTGGTGCAACATCTCCGGCGGCACCGACTTCTGCGGCGCCTTCGTCGGCGGCAACCGCGAGCTGCCCGAGGTGCCGGGCCAGATGCAGTGCCGCGAGCTCGGCCACGCCGTCGAGGCGTGGAACGAGCAGGGCCAGCCGGTCATCGGCGAGGTCGGTGAGCTGGTCTGCACCAAGGCCATTCCGTCGATGCCGCTCTACTTCTGGGGCGACGAGGGCAACGCGCGCTACGTGTCGAGCTACTTCGACACCTACCCCGGTGTCTGGCGCCACGGCGACTGGATCAAGATCGGCGAGGACGGCGGCTGCATCATCTACGGCCGCAGCGACGCGACCATCAACCGCCAGGGTTTGCGCATGGGCACCAGCGAGATCTACAGCGCGGTCGAGGGCCTGCCCGAGGTGCTCGACTCGATGGTGGTCGATCTCGAATACCTGGGCCGCGACAGCTACATGCCGCTCTTCGTGGTGCTGCGCCCTGGCATCGCGCTCGACGAGGCGATGCGCACCCGCCTCAACAACGCGATCAAGACCTCGCTCTCGCCGCGCTTCGTGCCCAACGACATCTTCCAGGTCGCCGAGATTCCGCGCACGCTCTCGGGCAAGAAGCAGGAGCTGCCGATCAAGAAGCTGCTGCTGGGCCAGCCGATCGAGAAGGTGGTGAACCGCGAGGCGATGGCAAATCCCGGCAGCTTGGATTGGTATGTGGCTTTTGCCGCCGAGCGTGCCTCCGCATAATGGGCCGGATGAAAAGACGCACCAGCCTTCTCCTGCTTTCCGCCGCGGCCGGCGCTTCGTTGCTGAGCGCCTGCGCATCGCCATCGCCCACATCCAAACCCGCGACGCCCGTTGCCTCGTCGCTGCGCGTGAGCGGCACGGTGACATATCGCGAACGCATCGCGCTCGATCCTGCGGCCGAGGTCGTGGTCCAGCTGCTCGACGTGTCGCGCATGGACGCACCTTCGGTCACGCTCGCCGAGCAGCGCATCAAGGCCAACGGCAAGCAGCCGCCTTTCGCCTACGAGCTCACGGTCGATGCCGCCCGCATCGATCCGCGCATGCGCTACGCGGTGTCGGCGCGCATCCTGCGCAGCGGGCAGCTGCTGTTCATCAACGACACGCAGTACCCGGTGCTCACGCAGGGCAGCGGCGCTACCGCCGACCTGGTGCTGGTGCGCGTCACACCGTCGCCGCGCTGAACGACGTTCAAGGCTTCATCAGCTCGTAGAGCACCATGCGCGTCTGCCGGCCGCGCAGCTCCACCAGCTCCTCGATGCGGCGCGTGCCGAGGCGCTCCTTCAGGCCCGCGAAGGTGTCTTCCGACACCAGCGTCTGCGTCCCCAACTGCTTGTTGATGCCTTCGATGCGGCTCGCCACGTTGATGACGTCGCCGAACGCGGTGTACGACAGCCGGTCGTTCGAGCCCAGCACCCCCGCGATCACCACGCCGGTGTGGATGCCGATGCGGGTGCGGAACTCGGGCAGAGCCCGGGCGCGCCACTTGTTGTTGAGATCGGCCATCTGCGCATGCAGCTGCAGCGCGGCCAGGCAGGCGCGGTACTCCGCGTCCTTCAGGTCCGCGGGCGCACCCCACAGCACCATGATGCCGTCGCCGATGAACTTGTCGACCACGCCACCGTAGCGTGCGAACACGCCGGTCGCGAGGTTGAAGTACTCCGTCAGCATGCCCACCAGCACGTCGATGGGCAGCGACTCCGAGATCGAGGTGAAGCCCTCCACGTCGGTGAACATCACCGTCACGCGGCGCGACGCGCCGTTGGGCGCGAGCGAATGCCCTTCGGCCACGAGCTGGTTGATCACGTCCACCGGCACGAACTTGCTGAATGCCTTGAGGCTGCGCGCCGAGTCGTCCAGCGCCTGGTCCAGGTGCTGTATCTCCAGTACGCGGCTGGGCTCGCGCGGCAGGTTGTCCAGCTCCAGGAGACCGATGCGGCGCGCGATGCGCGAGAGGTTCTCCACCGGCGATGTCACCAGCTTGGAGAGCTTGAGCGACATGAAAAGCGCCAGCGCCAGGAACACCAGCGCCAGCAGCAGCCCCCAGAGCACCGCGCGGCGCAGGTCGCCCAGCACCATGTCCTCGGGCACCCAGCTCACCAGTTCCCAGCCCGTGGACGGGATCAGCGAGGTCTGCACGAGGTAGCGCTTGCCGTCGAAGTCGACGGAGAAGGTCGCATCGCTGTTGCCGTCCGTGGTGCCATCGGCGGCCGTGTGTTCGTGCATTTGCGTGTGCAGCGCGCCGAGGACGCCTGTGGGCGGCTCCAGCCGGTGCAGCACGCCCGGCGTGTCGCTGCGCGCGAGCACCTGGTGGTCTGCACTCAACAGGGCGCTGTGGCCATAGCCGTTGCTGCTGAAGAGCCGCACGAACTCCGACAGGCGCCCGAGCGACACGTCGCCCGCCACCACCAGCGCCTTCGGGCCGCCCTCGGTGTAGCGGCGCTCGCTCGGCTCCGCATAGGTCACGCCCAATTCCTGCGCGGCGGCGAACACATAGGGCTGCGTCCATATCGGCCCCTGCATCTTGTTGGCCTGCCGGAACCAGCTGCGGGCGGTCGGGTTGTAGCTGCTGCGAAAGGACTCGATGCGCTGCGTGGCAAAGCGCTGCTGCGCGTCCAGCTCCGCCCCGAGGGGCCGCTTGTACTGCCAGGTCTCGGTGGTGAATTCCGCGCCGAGCGCGATGTGCCGGATCGCGGGCACCGGATAGCGCAGCGCCATCAGCATCTGGCCGCTTTCGTTGGCCACGTACAGGCTGTCGAGTTCGGGGGACTGCTGCAGCAGTGTCCAGAGCAGCTCGGCGGTGCGATCGACGTGTTCGCCCGCGGGACTCAGGCTCGGCGCGCTGGCGATGGCGCCGACCACCGACTCGGCCTTCGCCAGGAAGGCGAGCACCTTGTCCTCGGTCCGGTCGTGGGCGGCCCGGTGCGCGGAGGTGCCGATGTTCGACACCAGCCGCTGCGAGCCCCAGTAGCCGAGCGAGACCAGCAGCAGCGACTGGGCCAGCGCGACCGCGCTGACGATGGTGCCCACGTCGACCCTGAAATGGCGCGAGCGCCGGGGTGGGGCTTCGGGCCCGGCGGCCGGCGGCGTGCGCACGCCGGCGGATTCAAACGGCGGCTTTTCCGCCACATCCGGAGATCCGGACGAGTTCATGTTCATACAGCTCCCTGTCGACCACTCGAGCACATCCGCTGCGGGTCGGCCGCGGATCGGCACCAGGATTGCCCGCCGTTCCGATCGTTGGGTGTCGGAAATTCTGGCGGGCGCGCCTGGCGCGACAGGGATTTTGCGCGACTTCGGCTTTTCCGTGCATTAGTGCACGGTCGTTCGCAAGCCTGGAGTTGTCAGCGCGCGTCGTGAAAAATGAGGCCCACCGTGTGCCGGCGCCCCGAGCGCAGGCGGCTCACGCCGTGGCGCATCGTCACGCGGTAGGTGCCGCGCGTGCCCGCCACCGGACGCTGGTTGACCGCGAAGATCACGGCCTCGCCCTGCGCGAGCGACACCACCTCGGCGCGCGACTGCATGCGCGGGCGCTGCTCGGTCAGCACGAACTCGCCGCCGGTGAAGTCCGCGCCCGGCCGGCTCAACAGCACCGTGAGCTGCAGCGGAAACTGCAGGTCGCCGTACAGGTCCTGGTGCAGGCAGTTGTAGTCGCCCTCGTCGTAGCGCAGCAGCAGCGGGGTGGGGCGCAACTGGCCCGCCGCATGGCAGCGCGCGAGATAGGCCGCGTGATCGGGCGGGTAGTCGGCCGGCTGGCCCATCGCACCGGCCCAGGCATTGGCCAGTGGTGCGAGGCGTTCGTACAGCGCGCTGCGCCACGCCGCGATCAGCGATGGCAGCGGGTTCGCGAAGTACTGGTACTCGCCCTGGCCGAAGCCGTGCCGCTGCATGACCACGCGGCTGCGGAAATGGCCGCTCTCGTCGTACATCGCCGCGAGTCGGGCGCATTCCTCGGGGGTGAACAGCTGGCCGGTGGTGGCGCAGCCGCGGGTGGCGAGATCGGTCTCGATGCGGGGCCAGTCGAGCGCGTCGATGCGGGAAACGTGGGTTGTTGTTGTCATGCCGCAGTGTCCCGCCGTCGCGTGCGCGAGGCTCGCCGTTTTCGGACACCGGTATGCCGTCGCGGCCTTTGGCGCCGAGGCTGGTGGGCATCGGGGCTTTTGAGCGATCATCCAGCGATGGCAAGAGAAAAAACCGTCGCGCGCGAAAGCACCACCGGGCAACTGGTCCAGGGCCGGCCGGTGGCGACGCTGGGGCGCGGCATGACCTTGATCAAGACCGGCAGAACACCACGCCCCGTCGTCCGTCCCGAGGACAACACGACCGTGCTGCTGAAGAAGGCGGCACGCGCGCTCAACAAGCCCGGTATCGACAGGTCTGTCGTTTTCCGCGGCCCCAATGCGGCCCGGATATTCGCCTACTACGCCGACCCGCAGGACCCGACCCGTGTCGTTCGCGAAGCGGCCGATGGCACCAAGGTCACCGGCAGCCTGGTCGACGGAAAGTTCCGCGCGAGCAAGGCGTGAGCCGCCGTCCCCCGACGCTGGAAAAGCTCCTCGACCAGATGCGGGGCCCGCGTCCGGTGGCCTTCGTTCTGGCCGGCCACAACGGCGCCGGCAAATCCACCCTCTGGTATTCGCGCCTGGCCGGGTCGCTGCGCATGCCGCTGATCAATGCCGACCGGATGATGATGTCCATCCTGCCGGACGCGGACGCGAAGACCGGCCACATCCCGCCATGGGCCCAGCAACTGCGCGACGACGACGAGAAATGGCAGGTGCTGTCGCAGGAGGGCGTGCGTGCCTTCAAGAGCCTGGTGATGGACCAGCGCATGCCCTTCGCATTCGAGACGGTCTTCTCGCACTGGCAGCCCTTGCCCGGCGGCGGCCACGCATCGAAAGCCGACGACATCCGCGCGATGCAGCAGGCGGGCTACTTCGTGGTCCTGCTGTTCGTCGGGTTGGTCTCGGTGGACATGTCGGTCTTTCGCGTGAGCACCCGCAAGCAGCAGGGCGGCCACGACGTGGACCGCAAGAAGCTCGCCGAGCGCTTTCCGCGCACGCAGGCCGCGGTCGGGCATGCGACGCAGATCGCGAACATGACGCTCATGTTCGACAACAGCCGCTCCGAGAAAAACGCGTTCGCGCTGGTGCGAGCGCAGGCCCGCAAGAAAATCCTGTTCGACGCGCGGGACCCGCAGTTCGACGTCGATCCGGAACTGCGCGCCGTCTGCGATCCGTGGCTCGGAAAAGTCACCGGGCCTTTCAAGGCGCGCCGAAAGCCATCGGCCAAACCACCGGCTAAAAAGGCGGCGTCGCCGGCACCTTCAAGCACCAGGAAGTAATTTCATGAGCACTCCCACACCCCCCGCCGGTCAAGGCACCGACGACTGGCAACTCCCTTGGGAAGGCGGCTGCCGCTGCGGCCAGGTGCGCCTTCGCATCACCGCGCCGCCGCTGCTGTCGATGGCCTGCCATTGCACCGGCTGCCAGCGCATGAGCGCGAGCGCCTTTTCGCTCTCGCTCGCCATCCCGACGCCGGGCTTCGAAGTCGTCGCGGGCGAGCCCGTCATCGGCGGCCTGCACGGCGACTCGCATCACTACTGCTGCCCGCACTGCAAGAGCTGGATGTTCACCCGCACCGAGGGCATGGACGAGTTCGTCAACATCCGGCCCACGATGCTTGACCGCCACGAATGGTTCGTGCCGTTCATGGAAACCTGGACCGACGAGAAGCTGCCCTGGGCCGCCACGCCCGCGGTGCACAGCTTCGGCAAGTTGCCGGACTTCGCTGCGTTTCCGGGCCTGATCCAGGCCTATGCGAAAGAGGGCGCGCGGCCCGCGAAGGCCTGAGCCGCGAAGGCCTGAGGCACGGTGTCGCTCAGAGCGGCGCGATCGGAATGCAGATGTCGCATTCGAAGGCGCCGGTCTTCTCGTCGAAGGCCATGCCGGGCCCGTAGTACTCGAACGCGGGCCGGCTGTCGAACTGGAAGCCGCTGGCGGGCAGCCAGTCGCGCATGAGGCGCGTCCACGCATCGTTGATCTCCGCGGGCAGGCCCTGGAACCGCAGCGAGGCGTAGCGCCCGCCCGGCAGCACCGTCTTCTGGAAGCCACCATCGGGCACGAAGTCGCTGGGCACTTCCACGCATGCGTCATAGCGCGAATGCTCCGGCGCGGTGATGCTCGGGTCGTCGTGGCTGATGCCGTAGCGCGCATGCGACCAGAGGTTGTGTGCGCAGATCCAGGGCGCGGCCTTCGTGGCCCAGAACTCGCCCACCGGTGCGCCGAACGGGCCGGTGTAGCGCAGATAGGCGATGGTGACGGGTGGGCGGGTGATCAGTTCAACGTTCACGGGTGGCTCCTCGTGCGCGGGATTGCGCGATGGAGAACCATTCTTCGTGAAGCCGTGCAGGGCGATCTGATCAGGATTGCTAATGCGCGAAGGGTCGTCGCAGGGCAGCGTCCAGTCGTGCGATGCGCGCCATGCGCTGGGCGCGCTGCCGAAACGCGCGCGGAACGCGCGGGTGAAGGCCTCGCCCGAACCGAAGCCCACCGACACCGCCGCCTCGAGCACCGACAGGCGCGGCTGCGTCGCAAGCCGCAGCGCGCCCACCTCCACGCGGCGGCGCCGGATGTAGTCGCCCAATGTCTCGCCGGCCCAGGCCGCGAAGAGGCGATGGAAGTGGTACGCCGAGAAATGCGCCACGTCGGCCAGCGCCGCGAGCTCGAGCGCTTCGTCGAGGTGGTCGTCGATGTGCGTCAGCACCTTGTGCATGCGCCATTCGTATTCGGAGCGGCTGTCGCGCGTCATGGCGCGCATTCTCAACGTTGGCGCGCTTGTTCGAGCAGCCAGTCGCTGAAGAACTTGAGCAGCGGCCGCTGGTCGGCCCGCTCCGGGGTCACGAGGTAGTAGTTGCGCTCACCTGACAGCGGCCGCGCGCAGGCCACCACCAGTTCGCCGCGCGCGAGTTCGTCGGCCACCAGCATCGTCGGCATCAGCGCCACGCCGAGGCCGTGCGACGCGGCCGCGGCGAGGATCGAGAACAGCTCGTAGCGCGGTCCGCCGCGTGCGTTGGGCGCGTCGATCTGCTGCGCATCGAACCACTGGCGCCAGCCATCGGGCCGCGTGCTCTGTTGGAGCAGCGGCATCTTCGCGATGACTGCCGGCGCCACGGCCTTGCCGCGCGGAAGCAGGGAAGGGCTGCACACCGGTACCACGTCCTCGTGCATCAGCAGCAGCGCGCGCGTGCCGGCCCAGTTCTCGACCTGCGCGGGCGTGCCGGCGTAGAGCGCCGCGTCGAATTCCGCATCGGCAAAAAGAAAGGGGCGGGTGCGCGTCTCGATGTGCACCACCACGTCGGGCTGCAGCGCGGCGAAGCCCTTCAGGCGCGGCATCAGCCAGCGCGTGGCGAAGGTGGGCACGGCCGCCAGCGAGAGCGAGCCGCCTTCGCCCTGATGCGCCATGGCGTCGAGCGTGTCGCGCTCCATGGCCTCGAGCCGTTTGGTGATCTGCCGCGCATAGGCCGCGCCGCTCGCGGTGAGCGCCACACCGTGCCGCGTGCGGCGAAAGAGCGCCACGCCCAGGAAGGCTTCGAGCGCGCCGATCTGCCGCGACACCGCGCTCTGGGTGAGCGCGAGTTCCTGCGCGGCGCGGGTGTAGCTCTCGTGGCGCGCGGCGGCGTCGAAGCACACGAGGGTTTGCAGGGGGGGTATCTTGCGGCGCATGTATGCCTCGGGTGTATGTATGGAGACAAGGCGTTGCCAATGGCGAGGCCGCTCGAACATCTTGCAAGACATTCTACAAACGCATATCTGGGTGAGGATTCATCGTTTGCGCCCGACCCCTCGCGTGGCTAGGATCGCCTCATCCCCCTCTTTTCTCTTTTCCCCCTCATTCCGGAGACAGCACATGGCCGCCAAAGCGCAATTCCACTGGGACGATCCCCTTCTTCTCGACCAGCAACTGACCGACGAAGAACGCATGATCCGCGACGCGGCCAATGCCTACTGCCAGGAGCGTCTCGCGCCCCGCGTCATCGAGGGCTTCCGCAGCGGCGAGACCGATCCCGCCATCTTTCGTGAAATGGGCGCGCTCGGCCTGCTCGGCCCCACGATCCCCGAGCAGTACGGCGGCCCCGGCCTCAACTACGTGGCCTACGGCCTGATCGCCCGCGAAGTCGAGCGCGTCGATTCGGGCTACCGCTCGATGGCCAGCGTGCAGAGCTCGCTGGTGATGGTGCCGATCTTCGAATTCGGCACCGAGGCACAGAAGCAGAAGTTCCTGCCCAAGCTGGCCACCGGCGAATGGATCGGCTGCTTCGGTCTGACCGAACCCGACCACGGTTCCGACCCCGGCAGCATGGTCACCCGCGCCAAGAAGGTGCCGGGCGGTTATTCGCTCAGCGGCGCCAAGATGTGGATCAGCAATTCGCCCATCGCCGACGTGTTCGTGGTGTGGGCCAAGGAAGTCAGCGAGAGCGGCACGGTCGGCCCGATCCGCGGCTTCGTGCTCGAGAAGGGCATGAAGGGCCTGTCGGCCCCCGCCATTCACGGCAAGGTCGGCCTGCGTGCCAGCATCACCGGCGAAATCGTGATGGACGGCGTGTTCTGCCCCGAAGAAAACGCCTTCCCCGAAGTGCAAGGCTTGAAGGGCCCCTTCACCTGCCTGAACAGCGCCCGCTACGGCATCTCGTGGGGCGCGCTCGGTGCGGCCGAAGACTGCTGGCACCGCGCCCGCCAGTACACGCTGGACCGCAAGCAGTTCGGCCGCCCGCTCGCCGCCAACCAGCTGATCCAGAAGAAGCTGGCCGACATGCAGACCGAGATCACGCTGGGCCTGCAAGGGAGCCTGCGCCTGGGCCGGATGAAGGACGAAGGCACCGCCTCTGTCGAGATCACCTCGATCATGAAGCGCAACAACTGCGGCAAGGCCCTGGACATCGCCCGCCTGGCGCGCGACATGATGGGCGGCAACGGTATCAGCGACGAGTTCGGCGTGGCCCGCCACCTGGTGAACCTGGAAGTGGTCAACACCTACGAAGGCACGCACGACATCCACGCGCTGATCCTGGGTCGCGCCATCACCGGCATCGCAGCTTTCGCGAACTAAGAGCGAATGACAGCCAAGCCCGCAGCCCTGGACGGCATCAAGGTCCTCGATCTGTCCCGCGTGCTCGCGGGCCCGTGGTGCACGCAGATCCTGGCGGACCTGGGTGCCGACGTCATCAAGATCGAGCGCCCCGGCGTGGGCGACGACACGCGCACCTGGGGCCCGCCGTTCATCAAGGACGCGGACGGCAACGACACCGACCAGGCCAGCTACTTCACCGCCTGCAACCGCAACAAGCGCTCGGTCACGGTCGACATGGCCACGGCCGAGGGGCAGGCGCTGCTGCAGCAGATGGCGGCGCAGGCCGACATCGTGGTGGAGAACTTCAAGACCGGGGGCCTCAAGCAATACGGTCTCGACCAGGAGAGCCTGCGCGCGGCGAACCCGCGCCTCATCTACTGCAGCGTGACCGGCTTCGGCCACGACGGCCCGTATGCCGAGCGCGCGGGCTACGACCTGATGATCCAGGCCATGACCGGCATGATGAGCATCACCGGCCGTCCCGACGACGTGCCCGGCGGCGGCCCGCTGCGCGTGGGCGTGGCGCTCACCGACTTGTTCACCGGCGTCTACGCGAGTACCGCGATCCTCGCGGCGCTGCAGGTGCGCGACCGCACCGGCGAAGGCCAGCATATCGACATGGCGCTGCTCGACGTGGGCATGGCCATCCTCGCCAACCAGGCGAGCGCGTTCCTCAACACCGGCAAGGCGCCGCAGCGCCAGGGCAACACGCACCCGAGCCTCGCGCCCTACCAGGACTTTCCGACGCTCGACGGCGCAATGCTGCTGGCCATTGGCAACAACGGCCAGTTCGCGCGTTTCTGCGAAGCGGCCGGCCACGCGGAATGGGCGGCCGACGCGCGCTTTGCGACCAACACGCTGCGCGTGAAGCATCGCGGCGTGCTGATCCCGATGATGGAAGAGCTCACGCGTACCCGCAGCACCGCCGATTGGGTCACGCTGCTCGAGGACAAGGCCGTGCCCTGCGGCCCGATCAACGACATCGCGCAGGCCTTCGACGATGCACAGGTCAAGGCGCGCGGTCTCGCGGTCACGCTGCCGCGCGATGCGGGTGACGGCATCGCGAGCATCACCGGCGTGGCGAGCCCGCTGCGCCTCTCGGCCACGCCGCCCGTGCTGCGCCATGCGCCGCCGGCGCTCGGGCAGCACACGCGCGAAGTGCTGGCCGAGTTCGGCATCGACGCCGCACGTTTCGACGCCCTGCGGTCAGCAGGCGTGGTTTGAAGAAAGACACGCGGCCATGACCGACCCGATGCGCAGCCCACCGTTCTCGGTGCTGCGCATCGACCACATCGTGCTGCGCGTGAAGGACGCCGAGCGCGCGATCGCCTTCTACCGCGACGTGCTCGGCTGCACGGTCGAGAAGCGGCGCGACGACCTGGGGCTCGTGCACCTGCGTGCCGGCACGAACCTCATCGACCTCGTGACGCACGATGGTCCGCTCGGCAGGCAAGGCGGCGCGCTCGCCGGCAAGGAAGGCCGCAACGTCGATCACCTGTGCCTGCGCATCGAGCCTTTCGATGAAGCGGCGATTCGCGCGCTGATGGCACAGCACGGCGTGCCGGTGCACGGCGAGGTGCAGAACAACTTCGGCGCCGAGGGCAACGGCCCGTCGATCTACATCTCCGACCCCGACGGCAACAGCGTCGAGCTCAAGGGCGCGGCCGGCTGAGCGCCGGCCCTTCGTCCATCCCTTTTTCGAAGCGCAGCGCGGCCTGAGGGGCCGATTTGTACGCCACTGTGTCCAGCCGGCGAAGCGCACACACGCGCATGCAAAACCACCCGGATCTCGACACATCGCAGATACAGCCTGCCGATGTAATTCATTCATCGCCACACGGCACCCCGACGTAGCGATGAATGTCCCGATAGATCACTGATTCACTCACTCACTTCTTTTTGAAAGATACCGCCATGAAGACCACCAAGCTCCTCCTCGCCGCCGCTGTTCTCTCCGCTTTCGCCGTTGGCGCCAGCGCCGAGGAATACCAGGGCGTGCTGCAGTTCCAGTCGACCGCCAGCCGCGCCGCCGTGCGCGCCGATGCGGTCGTTGCATCGCACAGCCCCGACCAGTACGCCGAAGGCGCATCGGCCGGCGTGCCCGTTGCGATCGCCAGCGCAACCGATCGCGCCACGGTCCGCACGCAAGCCGTTGCCGCAGCCCGCGCCGGCGACCTGTATGCCGAAGCTGCTTCGGCCGGCCCCACGCCGCGGCTGTCGAGCACGCTCGATCGAGCCACGGTGCGCGCCCAGGCCGTGGCCGCCGCGCACGGCATCGGCTCCCTCGGGCTGTAAGTTGCGGCCGATGCGTCTCCATGCAGAATCGGACGCGCGACCGCAGAGTCGCGTCCGATTCTTGAGGGAGATCACCGATGACCAACCACCCGTTCGCCGCGCGCATTGCCGCGCGGCTTTCCTTTGCAGTGGGCACTGCCGCACTGCTCGCCGCCTGCGGCACGCGCCAGCCGGCGTCCCCCGAGCCCCCGCCGCCTGAAGCCACTGCGCGCAACAGCGTGGTCATGCCCGCCGTCACCTATGGTGCCACCGCCAAGGGCATCCAGCTGAAGAAGGAGGACGACGCGTGCGACGTTCCCGCGTCGCTCAAGCAGGCCGTGCAGGATCAGTTGCTCGAACCCTACGAATACCTTCTTGCGCCACCGCTGACCGCCAACGCCGAGGGCGCACCGGTCCTCAAGCTCGAGATCACCGATCTGCTGGCCAACGCGGGCGGCCTCTACGGCGGCCCGAAGATCGTGCAGCTGCGCGGCACGCTGGAACGCAAGGGCGAAGCACCCGCGCGCTTCACCGCCGAGCGCCAGATGTTCATCTACTTCGGCATGCCGCGCAGCACCTGCAGCATGGTCGGCGTGGTGACCTATGCATTAGGCGAAGACATCGCGAAGTGGTTGCAGAAACCGGTCGACGGCGCCCTGCTCGGCGAATTGAGCAGCGCTTCCAGCAAGCGCTGAGCGGCGTTAGCCCGCGCGCCCGACGGTCGCGACGGCGAACACCACCACGCCGAGCGCGAGGTTCAGGCTCACCAGCTTGCGCACCGTGTTCAGGCGCGCGGCCGCCACCGGCCACGCGCTCTCTTCCACCGCACGGCGCAGCGCCTTGAACACCGAGGCGCGGATGTACACGTAGATGCCGGTCATCACGATGGCGATGCTCATCATGGTCTCGATGCGCCAGTGCAGGCCGCGAAAGCCGCCCGTCAGCAGGATCATCGCGACGCCGCTCACGAACAGCAGCGTGACGGACGCATCCACCCCCACGAAGAAACGCCGCAGCGCCGCGGCCATGGTGCGCAACCGCAGCGGCGGCTCCAGCGTGGCAACGGCGGCGGGGCGCACCGCAAAATGCATCGTGGCCATGCCGCCGACCCAGAAGGCGGCGGCGACGAGGTGAATGAAAAGCAGGATGGCGTAGGGCATGGGGCCCGATCAGAACACCGAAGGGCGCGAGCGCGCAACATCCGCGCCGTTGCGTTAAAACCCATCCTCCGCACAAAGCAAGAAAGATGAGGCCCCCATGACCCGCACCGTCGCCCAGAAACGCGCCGACTTTCGCGCGCTCCACGAACAGGGCTGCTTCGTCATCCCCAACCCCTGGGACACCGGCAGCGCGCGCTACCTGCAGGGCCTGGGCTTCAAGGCGCTCGCCACCACGAGCTCGGGTCATGCGTGGTCGCAGGGCCTGGCCGACGGTGCGCAATCGCGCGACACCGTGCTGGCGCACCTGCGCGACATCGTGGCCGCCACCGACCTGCCGGTGAACGCGGACTTCGAGAACGGCTTCGCCTCCGATGCGCAGGGCGTGGCCGAGAGCGTGCGCCTCGCGGTCGAGACCGGCGTGGCGGGCTTGTCGATCGAGGATTCGACAGGCGACGCGGCGAATCCGCTCTTTCCCATCGACGTCGCAGTCGAGCGTTTGCGCGCCGCGCGCCAGGCCATCGATGCGGCGGGCGGCGACACCCTGCTCGTGGGCCGCGCTGAAAATTTCTTCGCGGGCCGGCCGGACCTGGACGACACCATCGCGCGGCTCAAGGCCTATGCAGCGGCCGGCGCCGACTGCCTCTATGCGCCCGGCATCAAGACCCGCGAGCAGATCGCCGCGGTGGTCGCGGCCGTGGCGCCGAAGCCTGTCAACCTGCTGGTTGGCGGGGTGAGCGAACTCACGATGAAGGACATCGCCGATCTCGGCGTGCGCCGCGTCAGCGTGGGCGGCGGGCTCGCGCGCGCGGCATGGGGCGGCTTCATTCATGCGTCGCGCACATTGGCGGAGCAAGGGCGCTTCGACGGGTTCGCCAACGCCGCGGCGGGCAGTGAGCTCAACGCGTTCTTCCACCCGTTTGCCGAGTAGTCCGCGAGAGCCATTCATGGATGCGCTCCTCGCGGAAATCCGCACTTGCCGCGCCTGCGCTGCGCACCTGCCGCTCGGGCCGAGGCCCGTCGTGCAGGCCAGCGCCACGGCCCGCCTGCTGCTCATCGGGCAGGCGCCGAGCATGACGGTGCACACCACCGGCGTGCCGTGGAACGACAAGAGCGGCGAACAACTGCGCCGCTGGCTAGGCATCGACCGCGAGGTGTTCTACGACGCCGCGCGCGTCGCGCTCGTGCCGATGGGTTTCTGCTACCCCGGCCGCGGCACCAGCGGCGACCTGCCGCCGCGCAGGGAGTGCGCCGAACTCTGGCAAGCGCGCCTGCTCGCCGAGATGAAGCAGGTCGAGCTCACGCTGCTGATCGGCCAGTACGCGCAGCGCCACGTTCTCGGCGAGACCCGCAAGGCCGGTGTCACCGAAACCGTCGAGGCGTTTGCGGACTACGCGCCGCGCTTCATCCCTCTGCCGCATCCGTCGCCGCGCAACACAGGCTGGTTCAAGCAGCACCCGTGGTTCGAGAGCGATGTGCTGCCGGTGCTGCGCGAGCGCGTGCGGCAGGCACTCACGCCATCCTTCGTTCCATAGCGAAGCGAGGCGGCGCCGCGGCCAGCATCATCGAACGCATCCCTTTGCAGAAAGCCGCGTTCATGAAGAAAGAAGTCATCCGTGTCGAACCCCTGTCGACCTACCTGGAATACCTGAAGGTGCCCGCCTCGGTCGTCACGCGGCATGACGACACGGTCTACGTGTCGGGCCTGCCGCCGCTCGACCCCGCCACCGGCCGGGTGGTCGACGCGCCGATCGAGCGGCAGACGGAAATCGTGCTCGAGCAGCTGAAGCTTTGCCTGGAGACCGCCGGCTCGTCGCTCGACAAGGTGCTCAAGTGCAACGTGTATTGCACATCGCCCGAGAAATTCGCAGCGGTCAATGCGATCTACGCGCGCTACTTCCCGAAGGACCCGCCCGCGCGCATCTTCGTCTGCGTGCCCGCGTGGTTCGGGCCGTTCGACATCGAGATCGACTGCATCGCTGCCTGCTGATCAGCGGGCAGGGCGCGCGGCCTTCTTGCGTGCGCTGGGCCGCCGCGGCGGCTTCGCTTCCAGCACCAGTTCCGCGGGCAGCGTGTCGTTCCACGACTCGGTGAAGTACGCACGGTCGCTCGGCACGAGCTGCGGCAGCGCCTCGCGCAGCACGCCCAGCGACTGCTCGGCCGCCTTCAGATCGCCCGCATGCGCCGCATACCAGGCGTGTTCGAACAACAGGCTGCAGTGCTGAAGGCCCGGGTAGCGCCGCCGCCCGGCCTGGTGATCGGCCAGCCGCGCTTGCGCTACATCGACCCAGCGCGCCGGCCAGTGCGTGGCATCGAAGGCGTCGGCGAGTGGTCCCGCGAGCTTGGAGATCGCCGCCGGGTCCAGCGGCTTCTGCGCGCGGAACTGCGCGAGCGTGGGTTGCTGCTCAGGCTTGCAATGGCCACGCGCGATACGCATCAGGTAGATCGCGTTCCAAGCAGAGCGGCCTTGCCCGTCGGTGTGGCCGCAGAGCCATTCGCTGAAGGCGATCCACTGCACCGCACGGCGCGTGGTGTCGGCGTGGCCGTCGTGTGCGAGCGCCGGCAGGTCGGAGAGGCCCACGCGGTCGAACAGCCACGCGGCCATGCCCATGTTCGCGGCCACATGCTGCGCCGCGTCGAACGAATGCGATTCGAAGGCGGCGGCCAGCGCCTCGCCGAATCGCTGCAGCGACTCTTCGGCGAGCGCGGCGGCGGCCGGCTTGTCGTCGGCAGAAAGGCCGAGCGCGCGCGAGCGGCACACCAGCGCCCAGAGGTTGCACCACTCGAAGCGCACGTCGGGGTGATGCCGCAAGACCAGCCCGCGCGCCGCGTCCTCTGCCATGCCGCTCAGCAGCGACTGCGCGAGTGGCAGATCGCGCGCCGTGTAGGCGCACCAGGCCGAGACGATGCATTCCATCGCGCCCAGGTAGTCGTTGCCCGCCACGTGGTGGGCCAGGCGCTGCTTCTTGAGGGCTTGCAGCCGCCGGCGCGCCTGTTCGTTGTCGCCGAGCCGGCGCCACAGCATCGCCTCGTTGAGCGTGACCAGTGCGCGCTGGAAGTCGGTGGCAGCCAGCGTGCCGGCCAGGCGGATCGACTCCAGCGCGCTGGCCGGCAGCCCGGTCGCGCTGCCGCCAGCCGCGGATGCCACCGGCGTCATGAGCCGGCCCTGCCGCGCCGCCTGTTGCGAGGCGACCAGCTGCTTCCAGAACGCGGCGTCCTGCAGGTGCACCGCGTCCGGCGGCGGCGAGCCGGGTTCCGCCGCGCGGCGCTTGCGTGAGCGCAGGCCGAGAAAGGAGGCCACTTCGGCGGCGGTGGCCGCGCGTCCGCCCACCAGCATCCGCACGCGCTTCGCCTCGGCGGCTGGCAGCCAGAACGGCCCCTGGCTGCGCCGCTCGGCGTTGAGGAAGCGCGGCTCGCGCTGCGTGTCCTCGCCCCAGCCGACCTCGATGTTCCACGCCTTGAAGTCGCGGAACGCGCGGCTCACGACCATGCGCAGCGTGCTCGCATCGGAGACTTCGCCACGCAGGTCGGCCAGCCGCACCAGACCGCTTTCGGCGTCGTGCGCATGCTGCATGCGCACCAGCAGCCAGAGCGACTGGAAGGCCGCGCGCTTGCCGTTGACCGACTGCGGCGAGGTGAGTTCGATGGAGAGCGGGGCGGGTGTCTTGAGTTGGGGCACGCCCCGGATTGAACCTCAAATTCCGGGGCGAAGGCTGAAGGTCGATGCCGCTTTCTTTCAGTGCCTGCTGCGGTCGATCAGCTCGTGCACTTCGCTTCGTCCGATGCCCAGGTCGCGCAGATCGTGGTCGCTCATGCCAGCCAGGTGCTGCGAGTCGGCACGGCTGCGGCGGCGCTGCGCGGCGCGGCGGCGCCAGTCGTGCAGGGCATGCATCAGGCGTTGATGAAAGGTCGAGGGCTTGGGCGCTGTCACGGTGGGCTCCTTGGTTGGAGCACTCATCTTCCGGCGCTGCGTGCTATTGTGGAAGTTGAGATTCCTGAACCCCACAATCAGCATTACTGATGCGACAGCTCAACCTCGACCAACTGCGAACGCTCATCGCCATTGCCGACCTCGGCACCTTTTCCGCGGCGGCCAAGGCGCTGCACCTCGCGCAACCCACGGTGAGCCTGCACATCAGCGAACTCGAATCGCGCCTCGGTGCGCAACTGGTGGTGCGCGGCAACCGCAACGTCACGCCCACGGCCGCAGGGGCGGCGCTGGTGGAGCGCGGGCGCAGGCTGCTGCGCGACACCGACGAGGCCATCGACGCCGTCAAGCGCCAGACTGAAGGCCGCACGGGCCGCGTGAGGCTGGGCACGTCCACCGGCGTGGTGGTCGACCTGCTGCCGCAGGTGCTCGAAGCGCTGGGCACGGTGCATGAGGGCATCGACGTGGAGGTGAGCATCCTCGGCTCCTACGAGGCGATGGCGCGGCTGGCCGCGGGCACGCTGGACATCGGGCTGGTCGCGATGCCGCAGCCACCGGAGCGCGATTTGGTCGTCACCCCCTGGCGCGACCAGGCCATGATGGCTTTCGTGCCGCAGCGCTGGAAGGCGCCGAAGCGCGTGACGCCGGCGTGGCTCGCGGCGCAGCCGCTGATCTTCAACGACGCCACCACCCACATGTACCGGCTCACGATGGAGTGGTTCGCCGAGGCCGGCTTCGCGCCGCGTGCGCGCATCGAGCTCAACTACGACGCCGCGATCCAGAGTCTCGTGGCGGCGGGCTACGGTGCGGCATTGCTGCCGCTGCAGCAGACCGTCGATGCGGCGCTCAACGCGCGCATGCAAGTGCTGCCGATCACCCCGAAGCTCACGCGCCGCCTGGGCATCGCGCACCGCCAGCCCAGCGTGCTCGACGGTGCGACGCAGAGCGTGCTGAAGGTGCTGACGACGTTTCGCCAGCTTTGATTCTTCAGCCCTGAGCGGGCTTGCGCGTGCCCAGCGAGAGGATCTCGTTGGCGTTGACGATGGCCGCGGCGATCTCTTCCATGGTCGTGCGCTTGCTCATCGCCTGGTCGCGGATCAGGTCGTGCGCCTGTCCTTCGGAGACGCTGTGCGTCTTCATGAGGATGGTCTTGGCCTCGGCCAGTTGCCGCACGCCGAGCAGCTTGGCCTCGACCTTGCGCAGGCGCCGTGCGAGCGAGCGGCTTTCCTTGTGCGCCTCGCGCGCCACCACCAGCGCGGAGAGCAGCCCGAACGAGCGCACCGGCGAAGGCAGCACGGCCTTGGCGCCGATCTCCAGCACCGCTTCGACGATGGTCGGGTTCTCGTAGGTCACCACCGCGATGATGGCGGGCGCATCTTCGCGTTGGGTCCACTCGAAGCGCAGGTTGATGAGGTCGGGCTGCACCGCCATGAACGCCACGTCGATGCCCTCGGGCAGCACTTGCACCGGCGGCCAGAAGGCCTGCACCTGGCAGCCGATGCGCTGGAGCTGTTGCGTGAGCTGGCGGCCGTCCGCGTCGTCGGGGTGGATCACCGCGATCTTCAAGAGGCGCAGCTCTTTCAACTGCGGCGGCGTCACCCGCAGGGTGTGTCGCTTGGGGGCGGCGCCGTCCATCCTAGAGCTCCAGCGTGTCGAGCCTGGCCGTCCAGTCGCCCAGCGAATGGGTGACGAGGTAGGGGTCTGGAACCACGGCCCGCGTGGCCTGCCGCACGATGGTGAATTGCCCGTGCGCATCGACCCGGCCGATGCGCGGGTAGAGACAGGTGTGGTGATTCGCCGGATCGATCTTCACCCGGCCCTGCGGCGCATCGAACTCGCTGCCCAGGATGTGCGGCAGGATCTCCGCGATGCCGTCGCTGCCCGACTGGCGGAAGGCGTTGGCGAAGATGTGCATCTGGAAATACGAAGCCTCCCAGCACAGGTTGGGCACGCAGCCGTCGCCGAAGCGTTCGCGCAGGCGCGCCAGGCACCGGCGGTTGGCGGCCGAGTCGATCGACTGGAAGTACGGCGCCGCGGTGAAGTGCCCGGTGGCCACGCCGTGGCCCATCTGCGAGATCTCGGCCTCCGAGGTGGTGAGGCTCGAGATGGGCATGCGCTTCGGATCGAACCCGGCCTCGGCATACGCGCGGTACAGGCTCGCGGTGGAATCGCCCACCACGGTCGAGAAGATGAAGTCGGGCTGCTTGTCGCGGATGTCGTCCATGATCGCGCGGTAGTCTTTTTCGGTGGCATCGAGCGCCACGTAGCGCTCGCCCAGCTTCTCGCTGCCCGGGCGCTGCATCACCAGCTCGCCCATGATGCGGTTCGACTCGTAGGGGTAGATGTAGTCCGAGCCGATCAGGTAGACGCGAGAGCCGAAATTCGTGGTCATGAACTCGGCCAGCTGCACGCTGTTCTGGTTGGGCGCAGCGCCCGTGTAGATCACGTTGCCCGAGTACTCGAAGCCCTCGTAGAGCGTGGGATAGAAAAGCAGCTTGTTCCACTTCTCGATCACCGGGATCACGGCCTTGCGGCTGCTGGACATGTAGCAGCCGAAGATCACGTTGACGCGGTCCTGCACGATCAGCTTCTCGGCCAGTTGGGCGTAGCGCGTGGGGTTCGATTGCGGGTCGTAGCGCACCGCCACGATCTCGCGGCCGTCGACGCCGCCGGCCTCGTTGATCTCCTCGATGGCGAGCAGCGCGCCCTGCAGCTGCGACAGCCCGATCGTCGAGGTGACGCCGGTCTCCGAGTAGAGGATGCCGACGCGAATGGGGTCCTTGTCAGCCACGGGGATGTCTCCTGGGTGTGTGAACCATCATTCTCCTCAGTTTGCGGCGGCCAGTCGTGCGCTCATGCGCGCGAGCCGCGCAGGCAGGCTGCGTGCATCGTCGGCGATGCAATAGTTGCGCCAGCCGAAGATGCGGCGCACGTAGGTGTCGGCGGCGCCATCGACCGCGATGCATGCGGTGCGCACGCCGGCCTCGCGCGCCTCGGCCACGGCCATGCGGGCGTCTTCGATCAGGTAGTGGGGGTCGTGCACGTCGATGTCGGCGGGTGCGCCGTCGGTCACGAGCAATATCGCGCGCTGGCCCGAAGGCTCGGCGCGCAGGTGCGATGCGGCGTGGCGCAGTGCGGCACCGATGCGCGTGGAGTAGCGCCCGCGCACCGCGCCGATCATGGCGCGCGACGGTGCCTCAAGCGGCTTGCCGAACCCGAGCAGGCGGTAGTAATAGACCTCGGCGCGCGTGTTCGACGAGAAGCCGTGGATCGCGAGCCGGTCGATGCCGCGCGCGTTCGCGTCGGCCAGCATCAGGGCGGCCTGCTTCTCGATGTCGAGCAGCGAGCGCGCGCCGTCATGGCCGGGGTCGTTCACCGATTCCGAGAGGTCCAGCAACACCAGCACGCTGCTCGGGCGCGGCGCCTTGCCGGGACGCATGAACAGGCGCGGGTCGGGGCGCAGCCGCAGGCGCCGGTCGACCAGCACCTCGATGGCGGCGTTCAGGTCGACATCGTCGCCCTCCCATTGGCGGCGCAGGCGGTGCGTGCGGTCGAGGTGGCGCGCGCGGGGCAGGGCGAGGGGAGCGAGGCGCTCGTGGCTCATCGATGATTGTTCGCGGGCCGCACCGAGGCCTTGCCATGCGGGCAGCTTCTCGATCACGGTGCACCAGTCGGGGCGCAGGCGTTCGAGCTTGCGGTCCCATTCGGGGTAGCTGTAGCGGCCCAGCTCCAGTTCCAGCTCTGCACCGTCTTCGGGAGGCGGCCCGCCATTGTCGGCAGGCGGCGGCCGTGCGCCGGACTGCTGGAGCGCGATGGCTTCTTCGGGCGGTGTCTCGGCGTCGCCGAAATCCCAGAGGTAGCTGTTGTCGTCGCGATAGGGCGCGGGCACCACGTAGTGCTGCGGATCGAAGCGCACGCGCATCTGGCCGAGGTCGTTGGCGAGGATCGATGCAATGGCGCGGAAGGCGTCGTAGTCCTCGAGGCCCGCGGAAGCCGCCGTCTCGTCGAACAGGCGGCGCGCCTTGTTGACCCAGTGGTTGTCGTCCTGCCACGCAGGCAGCATCAGCATGCGGTCCATGCGCGAGACGAGTGCCGCGAAGCCCAGGTCCAGAGGGTCTGGCGGCGGTGCGAGCGACCCGGCGAACCAGCCGTGGAGGCCGGGAAAGTCGCGAGACAACAGCCGCTCGACACGCGCATCCTCGATGGCCGAGACGACCGCGACGCCCATCGGCTTGAGCGTGCGCGTGGGCCGTGCGGGTACCGAGTGGCGCAGGTGCGCGACGGCGTGCGCGACCATGGCGCGGTGCAGCCGCGCGTCGGCGCTCGCGGGCAGCAGCAGTCGCTTGCCCACGAGCACCGCACGCGCACCGGCGCTCCTTTCGAGCGGCCGCACCTGCATATCCACACCCGCCAGGCCGCGGGCCAGCAGGGCCAGCGACGCGTGGCTGTCTTTCATCCGAACTGCGCCTGCACGAACCCCTGCAGCGCACTCGCCATGTCGGGGTCGTCGGTGAGCGCGCGCGTCATCGTCATGTCGCAGCTGTCGCGCGGCGACACGCCGTCGCGGATCAGCACGCCCGCGTAGATCAGCATGCGCGTGGACACACCTTCGTCGAGCCCGCGGTGCTTGAGTTCGCGGGAGCACCGCGCAATCGCCACCAGCTTGGCCGCCAGGTCGATGGCGACCTCGGCCTCGTGCGCGACGATCTCCGCTTCGAGCGTGCTGTCGGGGTAATCGAACTCCAGCGCCGCGAAGCGTTGCCGCGTCGAGGGCTTCATGTCCTTCGCGCTGCTCTGGTAGCCGGGGTTGTAGGACACCACGAGCTGGAAGTCCGGGTGCGCGCGCACCAGCTCGCCCTTCTTGTCGAGCGGCAGGATGCGGCGCGCGTCGGTCAGCGGGTGGATGACCACGGTGGTGTCCTGCCGCGCCTCCACCACTTCGTCCAGGTAGCAGATGCCGCCGTGGCGCACCGCGAGCGTGAGCGGCCCGTCGTGCCATGCGGTGCCGTTCGCATCGAGCAGGTAGCGGCCCACGAGGTCGGAGGCCGTCATGTCCTCGTTGCAGGCGAGCGTGACCAGCGGCCGCCCGAGCGACCACGCCATGTGCTCCACGAAGCGCGTCTTGCCGCAGCCGGTGGGCCCTTTCAGGATCAGCGGCATGCGATGGCGGTACGCCTGCCGGTACAGCGCCACCTCGTTGCCCGCGGGCCGGTAGAAGGGCTCGGCCTCGATGCGGTAGCTCGCAAGAGGATCGGGGACTGAGGCATTCATGGCGCTTCGTTGCCCTTTCTTCAGCGGTGCTTGGCCGGCTCGTTCGGAATGCCCTCGATCGGGCACTCGGGCGTGCCGACCGTGCTGCGCGTGAACGACTCCACCATCTCGCGCGTGCCCTCGGGGTCAGTGATCCACTTCGTGTAGAAGTTGTAGGGGCAGGCTGCCACGCCCTTGTCGCCGTCGCCCGAGTTGATGGTGCCGGTGTAGCCGCGGTGCACCAGCTTGAAGAGGTGGTTCTGCGACTGGCCGTTCTTGCGCGCATCGCGGATGAGGCCCATCGAGAGCTCGGCGTAGTTGATGCCCATCTCCTCCTCGCCGCATTCGCCGAGCGTGCGGCCATCGAAGCCGATGAGCGCCGAGTGGCCGAAGTACGAATACACGCCGTCGAAGCCCGCCGCATTGGCCACCGCCACGTAGGTGTTGTTCATGAAGGCCATGGCCTTGGACACCATGATCTGCTGCTCCTTGGCCGGGTACATGTAGCCCTGGCAGCGGATGATGAGTTCGGCGCCGCGCATCGCGCAGTCGCGCCAGATCTCGGGGTAGTTGCCGTCGTCGCAGATGATCAGGCTCATCTTCATGCCCTTGGGGCCGTCGCTCACGTAGGTGCAGTCGCCCGGGTACCAGCCCTCGATGGGCACCCACGGCATGATCTTTCGGTACTTCTGGACGATCTCGCCCTGGTTGTTCATGAGGATCAGCGTGTTGTAGGGCGCCTTGTTCGGGTGCTCTTCATGGCGCTCGCCGGTGAGCGAGAACACGCCCCACACGTTGGCGCGGCGGCAGGCGTCCGCGAAGATCGCGGTCTCCTCGCCGGGCACCGTGGCGGCGGTGTCGTACATCTCCTTCGAGTCGTACATGATCCCGTGCGTGGAGTACTCCGGAAAGATCACCAGGTCCATGCCCGGCAGGCCTTTCTTCATGCCGACCAGCATCTCGCCGATCTTGCGGGCGTTGTCCAGCACCTCGGCCTTGGTGTGAAGGCGGGGCATCTTGTAGTTGACGACCGCGACGCCGACGCAATCGTTGCTGCTCGAAATATCACCATGTCTCATGACGCTGCTCCTGAAGGGTGGTTGAAGGGGAAAGCGGGAAGGGGTCTCACACGGTCAGGAAGGACCTGACCTTGTCCTGGTCGAGGCTCGCGCGCGCTTCGTCGTGCACGAGGCGCCCGCGGTCGATGACGAGAAAGCGGTCGGCCAGGTCGAGCGCGAAGCTCAGCACCTGCTCCGACACCACGATCGCGAAGCCGCGCTCGGCGCGCAGCACGTTCAGCGTCTGCGCGATCTCCTTGATGATCGAAGGCTGGATGCCCTCGGTGGGCTCGTCCAGGATCAGCACCTTCGGCTCGGAGATGAGCGCGCGCGCAATCGCCAGCATCTGCTGCTGCCCGCCCGAGAGGTTGCCGGCGCGGCGCTGCTTCATGTCCTTGAGCACCGGGAAGAACTTGTAGAGGTACTCAGGCACGGTGCGGTGGCCCGACTTCGCTGCGCCCGAGAGGATGTTCTGCTCCACCGTGAGAAACGGGAACACCATGCGCCCCTGCGGCACGAAGGCCAGGCCCTGCGCCACGCGCTGGTAGCTGGGCAGCTTCGTGAGGTCGGCGTCGCCCAGGCGGATGCTGCCGCCGCGCACGGGCAGGAGGCCGATGAGCGACTTCAGCAGCGTGGTCTTGCCCATGCCGTTGCGGCCCATGATGGCCACCGCCTCGTCGGGCGCGACGCGCAGCGACACATCGCGGATGACGTGCGACTCGCCGTACGCCACGTTGAGTCCGGAGACTTCGAGCATCTGTATTTCTCCTTCTCTCAATGGCCGAGGTACACGTCGATCACGCGCGGGTCGGCCTGCACCTGCGCGGCCGTGCCTTCGCTGAGCAACTTGCCCTGGTGCAGCACGGTCACGCGGTGCGCGATGCGCTTGACGAAGTCCATGTCGTGCTCGATCACGACCACCGACTTGCCCGCCGAGATGCGTCGCAGGAGGTCGCCGGTCTGCTCGCGCTCGCGCGGGCTCATGCCGGCCACGGGCTCGTCGAGCAGCAGCAACTCGGGCTCCTGCATCAGCAACATGCCGATCTCCAGCCACTGCTTCTGCCCGTGGCTCAGCTGCCCGGCGCGGTGCCCGAGCCGCTCGGCAAGAAAGACCTGCTCGGCCATCGCATCGATGCGCTCGCGCAGCGCGGGCGTGCGGCGAAAGGTCAGCGACTGCAGCAGGCCGTGCATGCGCGGCAGCGAGATCTCGAAGTTCTCCAGCACTGTGAGGTCTTCGTAGACCGAGGGCGTCTGGAACTTGCGTCCCACGCCGGCGCGCACGATCTCGTACTCGTTCAGCCGACCGAGGTCCTGCCCGTTGAAGAGCACGCGGCCGGCGCTCGGCTTCGTCTTACCGCAGATCATGTCCAGCAGCGTGGTCTTGCCCGCGCCGTTCGGGCCGATGATCACGCGCAGCTCGTTGCGCTCCACCGAGAGGCTCAGGCCGTCCACGGCCTTGAAGCCGTCGAAGGAGACGGTGAGGTCCTCCACGCGCAGGATCTGCTCGTTCGAGTGCGAGAACGCCGCGGCCGCTTGCGGGAGGCCGCCGTTGGGCATCGTCATCGTGGCATTCATGGCGCCGCCTCCGCGCCTCGGCGGCGGCGCACGAGCTTCTCGCCCAGGCCCGCGAGCCCGTTCGGCATGGCCCACACCACGAGGATGAACACCGCACCCAGGAAGTACAGCCAGCCCTCGGGGAAGGTCTCCGACAGGTACGACTTGAGAAAGCCGATCAGCAGCGCGCCGATCACCGCGCCCGGGATCGACAGCCGACCGCCGACCGCCGCGTAGATCACCATCTCCACCGAGGCGACCACGCCGATCACGCCCGGCGCGATCAGCCCCACCTGCAGGCTGTAGAACGCCCCGCCGATGGCCGACAGCATGGCCGCCACCGCGAAGACGAAGGCCTTCATGTGCGCTGTGTTGTAGCCGCTGAAGCGCACGCGGTCCTCGCGGTCGCGGATGGCGATGAGGATCTTGCCGAAGCGGCTGCGAACGATCACGAGCGACACCGCCATCACTAGCGCGATGGCCAGCACCTCGACGAAGTACATGACGCGCTTGGCCTCGTCGCCCGCGATGTCCCATCCCAGCAGCGTGCGGAAATCGGTGATGCCATTGGCGCCGCCTGTGTCGCCCTGCTGGCCGACCACCACCACGGTGAGCGTGAGCGCCAGCGAGAGCGTGACGATCGCGAAGTACACGCCGCTCACGCGCCGCTTGAAGATCGCGTACGAGAACACGTACGCCAGCACCGCGGGAATCGCGAGGATGCCCACGATGGTCCAGCCCAGCGAGTGGAAGGGAACCCACCACGAAGGCAACTGGTCGACGCTGCTCCACACCATGAAGTCCGGCAGCTCGGGGGCCGAGGCTTCCAGCTTGAGGAACATCGCCATCATGTAGCCGCCCAGGCCGAAGAACATGCCCTGGCCCAGGCTCAGCACGCCGCCGTAGCCCCAGGTGAGCACCACGCCCACCGCGACGAACGCGAAGGCCAGGTACTTGCTGATGAGGTTCAGGCGGAACGGATCGAGCGTGAGCGGCAGCACCACGGCCAGGAGCAGCAGCACGGCCGCCATGCCGGCGAGGTCGCCCTTGCGTTGGGAAGAAAGCTTGAACATGCCGTCAGCTCCTCGAACGCGTGGCGAACAGCCCGTTGGGCCGGAAGTACAGCACCGCGATCACCAAAAGGAGGATCGTGGCCTTGGCCATCGAGCCGCTCATGAGGAATTCGAGCCAGGTCTGCGACTGCGCGATGGCGAAGCCCGAGAGCGCCGTGCCCACGAGGCTCTGCACGCCGCCGAACACCACCACGATGAACGAGTCGACGATATAGAGCTGGCCGGTGCCGGGGTTGGTCGAGCCGATCATCGTGAACACCGCGCCCGCGATGCCCGCCAGGCCCGAGCCGAGCGCGAAGGTCATCGCGTCGACGCGGTGCGTGTCGATGCCCACCGCGCCGGCGATGGCGCGGTTCTGCGTCACCGCGCGCACCTTCAGCCCCCACGGCGTGCGGTACAGCAGCAGGTACACGCCCACGGCGACGATGGCCGTCAGCCCCACGATGAAGATGCGTGTGAGCGGCAGCTGGATGCCCGCCGTCGGCTCCCACGCCCCCGCGAGCCAGGAGGCCAGCGGCACGCTCACCTCCTGCGCGCCGAAGATGGAGCGGTAGGCCTGCTGCAGGATGAGGCTCAGGCCCCAGGTCGCGAGCAGCGTGTCCAGCGGCCGGTCGTAGAAGAAGCGGATGAAGCCCCGCTCCAGCAGGTAGCCGAACGCGAAGGTCACGGCGAACGCGAACGGGATCGCGGCGAACAGGTAGAGGTCCATCCAGCCCGGCGCGAAATGTTCGAAGAAGCGCGCCGCCAGGTAGGTCATGTAGGCGCCCAGCGCCATCAGCTCGCCGTGCGCCATGTTGATGACGCCCATCAGGCCGAACACGATCGCCAGCCCGATGGCCATGAGCAGCAGGATGGTGAACAGGCTCACGCCGTTGAACACCTGCATCACCGCGATGTCGAGGTTCATCGCCGTCAGACCTTCGGGAAGGGGTTGGGCTCGACGGGCTGCGGCGATTCCCACACGATGTCGAACTGGCCGTCGGGGCGCGCGCGGCCGACGCGCACCTTCTTCCACACGTGGTGGTTGGTGGCGTGCACGCGCACGGTGCCCTCGGGCGCATCGAGCTCCACGCCCGCGGCGGCGGCCGTGACCTTGTCCACGTCGAAGGACTTGGCCTTCTCGACCGCCAGTTTCCAGAGGTAGACGCAGTTGTAGGCCACCTCCATCGGGTCGCCGATCACGCGCTCCTGCCCGTACCTGGCCTTGAAGGCCTTCACGAACTTCTCGTTGGCCGGCGACTTGATGCTCTGGAAGTAGCCCATGCAGGCGTAGTAGCCGGCGGCGTTGTCCTTGCCGATGCCCTCGATCTCGTTCTCGGACACCACGGTGGAGAGCAGCACCTGCTTGGCGCCGTCCAGGCCCGCCGCGCGCAGCTGCTTGTAGAGCGCCACGTTGGAGCCGCCGACCACCGTGCTGTAGATGCAGTCGGGCTTGGCCGCCTTGATCTTGTTGATGATCGAGGAGAACTCGGTGTGGCCGAGCGGTGCGTATTCCTCGCCCACCACCTTGCCGCCGGCCTTGGCGATGGCGGGCTTGGCGATCTTGTTGCAGGTGCGCGGGTAGATGTAGTCCGAACCCACGAGGAAGAAGCTCTTGCCTTTCTCGCGCGCCATCCACTCGACCGCCGCGATGACCGATTGCGTGGCTTCCTGCGAGGGGTAGAACACGCGCTTGTCCTGCTCCTGGCCCTCGTAGTAGGTGGGGTAGAACAAGAGGCCCTTGGCCTGGTTGAGCACCGGCAGCAGCGCCTTGCGCGAGGCCGAGGTGTAGCAGCCGATGATGGCGGCGACCTTGTCGCGCTCCAGGAGCTTGCGCGCCTTCTCGGCGAAGACCGGGTTCTCGCTCGCGCCGTCTTCCACCACGGCCTCGATCTTCTTGCCCAGCACGCCGCCGGCGGCGTTGATCTCCTCGATGGCGAGCTTCTCGGCATCGACCAGCGAGGCCTCGGCGATGGCGATGGTGCCCGAGAGCGAATGCAGCAGGCCCAGCTTCACCGTCGTGCCTTCCTGCGCGGCGGCAAGGCCGGCCACGCCGCCTGCGGCGCCCAGCACGATCATCGAGCCGCCGGTCTTCACGAGCTGGCGGCGGTTGAGGGAAACGTTCGTCATGTCAAATTCCTTTGCTTTGGTTTTGTGCGAGTCATCAGAGGAACATCCGACCTTCGAAGCCGCGCGTTGGGTGTCTCCTCCCGCGGCGCGGCCCCTGCAAACGAGCGCTCGTTCACCAGTGCTTTTTCTCGGGGCAAAGCTGCGCCACCGGATGACGCGCATCCGTTTTGAAAAGGCTTCGTTGCGACCGAGAAAACAAAAAAGCCCGAACCGGTGGTGAAACCGATTCGGGCTTTGTTGCCCGACCCCTCGCTGGCAGCACTGGCAGCGGGCGTCGTATGAATGAAGGACTGGTAACGATTGCTCGTTGGGGCGGATTCTTCTCAACTCACCCCGCGGCGACCATACGTTCTTTCGCTGATTGGCGGATGCGCATCGCCTGTGGTATTCGCGCGCACACCGGCGCCGCGGCGGCTAGCGTGGGCGGGCGAAATCCGCCTCGATCCAGGCGGTGGCGCTGCCCGAGGTGAGCTTGAAGGCCGGCGAGACGTTCACGCTCGCCAGCTCGCTGTCGTCTTCGTCGTCGTGCGCGCTCAGCGTGGCCGAGGGGTTGTCCTCGTCGGGCACGATGGCGAGCGACACGCGAACGCGTTGTCCGCCCCTCGCCGTCACGGTCACGCTCTTGTTGAGCGTGGCGTGCAGCTGCTGCTCGTGGCGGCGGATCACTTCGGCGGCGGTCTTCACCAGCGTGGAAAAGGCGGGGCCGTCGAGCGGCTTGGGGTTCTTCTTGTCGCGGCCCATGGTCCAGGGGCCGACCAGCGCGGGCTCGGGATCGCCGTGGCGGGTCATCTCGACGGCCCAGCCGTCGTCTTCCTCGTTCTTGATCACGCGGGCGGTCCAGAGGTCGTCGCGCCAGAGGCGGGGTTCCTGGAGGGGGAGGTTGTCTGTGTCGGTCGGTTCGGTCATTCGGAGGCTTGTGTTCGTGCGCGGCCTATTTTCCCCTGTGTGGGGGAGCGCCTATGTATTGCTGCAGCCCATCGACCAGCGCATCGAAGGTGGCGCGGCATCTCGGGCTGTTGCGCAGGTCTTCGTGCATCGTGATCCAGGTCTCCAGCTTCATCGAGAAGCTGCGCGGCATCAGGCGCACCAGTGCGGCATCGCGCCTGGCGAGGCCGGCCTGGCAGATACCGATGCCCGCACCGGCACGGATCAGCGCCAGTTGCGCGAGGTCGCTGTCGGTGCGCAGTGAAAAAGCGTCGCGGCCGTAGCCCGGGAGCGCCTTGCCGGCGTTCCGCACGAACGCCGAGGGCTGGTCGTAGCCGATGACGGCGTGGGCCGCGAGATCTTCCATCTTGCGCGGCGTGCCATGGCGGGCCAGGTAGTCCTTGCGCGCGTGAAAGCCGAGCTCGATCTGCCCGACGTGGCGCGCGACCAGTTGCTCCTGCTTGGGACGCACCATGCGCACGGCGATGTCGGCTTCGCGTCGCAGCAGGTCCTGCACGCGGTTGGTCAGCACCAGCTCGACCTTCAGTGCCGGGTGCGCCTCGCGCAGCCGCGCGACGATGGGCGGCAGCACCTCGACGCCGATCACCTCGCTGGCGGAGATGCGCACGACGCCGCGCACGCCTTCGCCCTGGCTCGTGGCGGCACGCTCCAGCGAGGCGGCGGTGCTTTCCATGGCTTCGGCGTGCGTCTGCAACGCCAGCGCCACTTCGGTGGGCATGAGGCCCACCTGCGAGCGCGTGAACAGGACCACGCCGAGCGCCGCTTCGAGCGCGGCCACATGGCGGCCCACCGTCGGTTGCGTGATGCCCAGCGCGCGCGCCGCGCCGGAGAGCGAGCCCTCCCGCAGGACGCCGAGGAACGAGCGGTACAGCTCCCAGCCGATGTTCGAAGTCATACGTAAATGTATAGCTGCTGTCTCATGCTCGGCAATTCCAATGGAACAGGCATCGACCCAGAATTCAGCCATCGACAACGTTTTCAGGAGCATTTCATGGCACACGACAACACGGTCCTGGTTCTCGGCGCGACGGGCGGCATCGGCGGCGAGGTGGCGAAACAACTCCGCCAGGCGGGGTGGACGGTGCGGGCGCTCAAGCGCGGCTTGGCGCAACCGATGACGCAAGAAGACGGCATCACCTGGCTGCGCGGTGACGCGATGGACAAGCAGGCCGTGATGGACGCCGCGAAGGGTTGCTCGGTCATCGTGCATGCGGTCAACCCGCCCGGCTACCGCAACTGGGCGCAGCTGGTGCTGCCGATGCTCGACAACACCATCGCCGCGGCAAAGGCCGAAGGCGCGACCATCGTGCTGCCCGGCACGGTCTACAACTACGGTCCCGATGCGTTCTCCGGGTCGATCGGCGAAGACGCGCCGCAGCATCCCGTCACCCGCAAGGGCGCGATCCGCGTCGAACTGGAGCGGCGCCTCGAAGCGGCCAGCCGCCACGGCGCCCGCGTGCTGATCGTGCGCGCCGGCGACTTCTTCGGTCCGAAGGCCGGCAACAACTGGTTCTCGCAGGGGCTGGTGAAGGCGGGGCTGCCCGTCAAGGCCGTGAGCTACCCCGGCCGCGACGACACGGCGCACCAATGGTCGTACCTGCCGGACGTGGCCCGCACCATGGTTGCGCTGCTGGCGCGACGCGACAGGCTCGAACCCTTTGCGCGCTTCCACATGGCGGGCCACCACGACACCGACGGCACCCGGATGAGCAATGCCATCCGCAACGTGGTGGCGCGCCGCACGGGCACCACGCCGCGCGTGACGGCCTTCCCGTGGTGGCTGATGACGCTGGCCTCGCCCTTCGTCACCACCTTGCGGGAAATGCGCGAGATGCGTTACCTGTGGCAGACGCCGGTGCTGATGGACAACGCGAAGCTGGTGGCCTTCCTCGGGCACGAGCCGCACACGCCGCTGGAAGAGGCGGTCGAGGCCTCGCTGGAAGGCATGGGCTGCCTCGGCACCGCACCGGCAGCCGTGGCCGCCTGATCGATCAGAAGACCGAAAGCCCCGTGCGCGTCACGAACAGCTCCAGCGCCTTCATGCCCAGCAGTGAGTTGCCGGTGGCGTCCAGTGCGGGCGACCAGACGCAGAGGGTGAGCTTGTCGGGCACGACCGCCACGATGCCGCCGCCCACGCCGCTCTTGCAGGGCAGGCCGATGGAGAACGCCACGTCGCCCGCGGCGTCGTAGGTGCCGCAGGTCAGCATCAGCGCGTTGATGCGCCGCGTCTGCCGCTCGCCGGTGATCTCGGGCTCGCCGTCGATCGGATGCGCGCCGTCGCGGCACAGGAAGGCGGCGGCGCGTGCGAGCTGGCGGCAGCTCATCCGCAGCGAGCATTGGTGAAAGTAGGTGTCGAGCACCGTGCCGACGTCGTTGTCGATCTTGCCGAAGCTCTTCATGAAGTTCGCGAGCGCAACGTTGCGGAAACCCGTGTCGGCTTCGGACTTCGCCACTTCTTCGTCGAACGAGATCGGCTCCCCGCACAGGCCGCTCATCAGCGAGAGGATGTCCGCCTTCGCGCTGCCGCCATTGGCCGCCGCCTGGCTTACCAGCCGGTCGGCCACTGCGATCGCGCCTGCATTGATGAACGGATTGCGCGGCTTGCCCTGTTCGTTCTCCAGCTGCACGAGCGAATTGAACGGATTGCCCGAGGGCTCGCGGCCGATGCGCTCCCACAGCGCATCGCCCATGCGCTGCATCGCGAGTGTCAGCGTGAAGAGCTTGGAGACGCTCTGGATGGAGAACGGCACCTCGCCATCGCCCGCGAACGCTTCTTCGCCGCCGCAGGTGCGCAGCGCAATGCCGAACTGCCGCGCATCGACGCGCGCGAGCGCCGGGATGTAGCTGGCCACGGTGCCGCCCTGGCCGAGTTGCGGGCGCAGGGTGGCGACGATCTCATCGAGGACAGGCTGGAATTTCATGGTCGGGCTCATGCGATGCGTTGCGCGGCAGGGCGCCGGTTGACCAGCACGATGCCCAGTGCCACGCCGATCAGCGCCACGACCAGTTGCGCCGTGAGCGGCTCCTTGAGCAGCACCACGCCGAACACCAATGCGAACAGCGGCGTGAGAAAGGTGAATGAAGACATCTGCGTCGCCGGGTAGTGCCGCAGCAGCCACATCCAGGTGAGGTAGCTCGCGAACGCGCCGATCACCGTCTGCAGGCCGATCGAGGTCCAGGCCCAGGTGGAGTACGAAAAACGCCAGGTCTCGCCGAGCGCGAGCGACAACACCGGGCACACCGCCGCAGTCACCGCCACTTGATAGAAGAGCGTTTTCTCCGCGCTGGCCGTGGCGAGCTTGGTGGTGCGCAGCGTCAGCGTGGTCAGCCCCCAGAGCATGCCGGCCGCGAGACCCATTGCATCGCCGATGAGTTGCGACGAGCTCATGTGGCCGAAGCCCTCGCTGAACGCGAGCACCACGCCCGAGAACGCGATGAAAAGCCCGAGCCATTGAAAGCCCCGCAGCCGCTCCGCCGGCACCCAGCGTGGCAGCAGCAGCGAGACCCAGAACGGCGCGGTGTACAGGAACACGGTGAGCCGCGAGGCGCTGGTGTGCTGCAGGCCGAGGTAGATGCCGGCGAACTCGCCCGCGAAGAGCGCCCCGGCGAGCAGGCCGGGCCACAGCGTGCCGTCACGGTTGAACAGCGGCACGCCGCGCGAGGCGCACCACAGCCACAGCAACGCGGTGGCGCCGATCATGCGGATCGAGGCCTGCCACATCGGCGGCACTTCGGTCACGGTCGTCTTGATCAGGATCTGCTGGAGGCCCCAGAACGCGCAGCACGCGATGAGAAGGCCGATGGCGAGGGAGTCGAGGTGGGTCTTGCGCTGGATCATTCGGGTTGTCGTCGTTGATTCATCGGCCAGCCACCGGGTAGGGCGGCTTGCCTCGGGTGCCGATCATCAAATCGGGCACCACGGTCTCCACATCGGGCACCGCGCGTGCGGCGCGTTCGAGCTTCTTCGCCAGCGCCGCGTTCGGCACGCAGCCCTGCAGGTAGACCCAGCGCCGCTGGACCATCACCCACACGCTGCCGCTGCGCACGCCCGGCACGGCCAGGAGCGCGGCGCGCACCTTGGGCGCGAGCGGCTTGTCGTAGCGGTAGGCGTTGCTGTCGGTGCATTTGCCGGCGAGCCAGCAGCTGGTGCCGCGCTCCAGGCGCGAGTGGGTCTGGATGCGCCGCTCTTCGGCGGTATAGAACGGGCCTTCGGGCGTGGCGCAGGCCGCAAGGCCGGTGGACACCTGGAAGAACGGGTCGTCGAACCAGTTCTGCTTGGGCGCTCCGTTTGCTTCCTGTGCCTGCTGCGCCATCGCGGTCTGCGCGGCCAGCAGCAGGACGGGAAGGAGCGCAGCGGCCCGCATCACAAGGGATGTTCCGTGTAGAAACGCCCGCCGTGGAACAAGAGCGGCGAGGCGCCCGCGTTGTGGGTGCAGCGCTCGACCTCGCCGACGAAGATCACATGGTCGCCCTCGTCGTAGCGGCTGCGGTTGAAGCACTCGAAGCTCGCCGCGGCGCCCACCAGCACCGGCGCGCCGCCGATGCCGCGGGTGAATTCCACGTCGGCCCAGCGGTCGATGTTCTTGGTGGCGAAGCGCTCGGCCAGTTGCTTCTGGCTCGCGGCCAGGATGTTGATGGCGTAGTGGGAGCCGGTGCTGAGCGCGGGCATCGAGCCCGCCGCGCGGGCCAGGCTCCACAGCACCAGCGGCGGCGTGAGCGAGACCGAATTGAAGGAATTGGCCGTGAGGCCGACCAGCGTGCCGTCGGCCGCGCAGGCGGTGACGATGGTCACGCCCGTGGCGAACATGCCGAGCGCTTCCCGGAACTCGTCGGGCGAAAAGGTGGGCGGCTGGGCCCGGCGGGGAGTGGTCACGAAAGGGGCTGGGCGGTGGTCGGCAGGAAGACCATTTTGGCTCAGCGCCCGGCGGGCTGCTTGGGGCGCTCCATCAACTCTGTCACGAGGCGGGTATAGACGGTGGCGGCGGCCGAGGGCGTGCGGCCCGCGAGCGTGACCAGGCTGTAGTGCGTCTGCATGCGCGCGAAGCCGGCGATCGGCAGGGGCACGAGGGCGTCGGTATCGGTGTTCAGGGTGGGCGCATGCGGCGCGAGGATCACCGCGTTGGCGGTGAGGGCAAGGTGGCGCAGGGTGCCTGCGTCGTCGCAGGTGACGTTGAACACGCTGCGGTCGTCGCGTTGGATCTGGCGGTCGAAATGCGCGGCCACTTCGGCGGGCAGGTTCGGGCCGGCGAGGGGATAGGCCATGGCCTTTTCCAGCGTGACCTGCTTCATGCGGCGCAGCGGGTGCTTCGGTTGCACGAAGAACGAGACCGGCAAATCGGGCAGGCGCGTGAGCTTCAGGCCGGGCTGCTTCTTCAGGTCGCGGGTGTCGGCGATGAACAGGTCCAGCTGCCGCCGGTGCAGGC
This sequence comes from Variovorax sp. RKNM96, assembly GCF_017161115.1. Taxonomy (GTDB): domain Bacteria; phylum Pseudomonadota; class Gammaproteobacteria; order Burkholderiales; family Burkholderiaceae_C; genus Variovorax. The sequence continues at coordinate 167,726 of NZ_CP046508.1, forward strand.
GCTCGCCGAGCGTGGCGGTGTCGGCCACTTCCATTCGCATGAGGAGCTGCGGGTGGCGCTGCGCCATCAGCGACAGGGCCATGCGCCCGAGCGTGCTGGCGGCGAAGGGGCCGAGCCCCACGGCCAGGCTGCCGATGGCCAGGCCTTCGAGCTGCAGCACGTCGCGCTGGATCTGCTGCGCATCGGCAAGGAGCTCACGGGCGCGCGCGAGCACCAGTTCGCCGGCCTGCGTGAAGCGCACGGTGCCGTAGGCCCGGTCGACCAGACGGGCTTGCAGGCTGTCTTCGAGGGTGTCGATGCTGCGCGAGAGCGCGGGCTGCGACAGGTGCACGGCCTGCGCGGCGAGACCGAAGCTGCCTTGCTCGGCAAGCGCGACAAGGTGCTGGAGCTGGCGCAGCTGCATTTTGCATTTTCCGTAAAAAGGATCAGCACATTTTGCATTTGCCAATGCTTCGGGTGGTTCGGAAAATCGCGCGTTGTTCCTGCTTCACCGAAGACAAAGAGACATCGATGACCCCTTCTTCTTCCTTCTCCGCGGCCCTGGTCGCACTGGCCGCCACCTTCGGCAGCGCACAAGCCCCGGCGCAGATCGCACCCAAGCCGCCCGAGGCCGCCACGCTGAAAGCCAACGCCGACATGGCGAAGACGCTGCCCTTCGCCAACCGGCAGGACTTCGAGGACGCGATGCGCGGTTTCATCGGCACCGTGCCCGATGCGCTCGTGCCCGGCGCCGGCCCGCGCCCGGTCTGGAGCATGAAGCCCTACGACTTCCTGAAGGCGAACGAGCCCGCCGACACCGTCAACCCGAGCCTGTGGCGGCAGGCGCAGCTCAATGCGATCCACGGCCTTTTCCAGGTGACCGACCGCGTCTACCAGGTGCGCGGCTTCGACATCGCGAACATGACCATCGTCGAAGGGGACACCTCGCTGATCGTCATCGACCCGCTGCTCACCGCCGAGACGGCACGTGCCGCGCTCGATCTGTATTACCAGCACCGCCCGAAGAAGCCGGTCGGCACCGTGATCTACACACATGGCCACGCCGACCATTTCGGCGGCGTGAAGGGCGTGGCCAGCGAGGCCGACGTGGCCGCGGGCAAGGTGCAGGTGATCGCGCCGTCGGGCTTCATGGAAACCGCCGTGGCCGAGAACATCCTCGCGGGCAACGCGATGAGCCGGCGCTCGCAGTACCAGTTCGGCTCGCTGCTGCCGCCGGGCGCGCGCGGGCAGGTCGACACGGGCCTGGGCAAGGCGCTCGCGCGCGGCACCATCACGCTGATCGCGCCGACCTCGACCATCGACAAGACCACCGAGGAGCGCACCATCGACGGCGTGCAGTTCGTCTTCCAGCTGGTGCCGGGCTCCGAGGCGCCGTCGGAAATGCTCATGTACCTGCCGCAGTTCCGCGTGCTCAACATGGCCGAGGATGTGACGCACACCATGCACAACCTGTACACGATCCGCGGCGCCGAGGTGCGCGACGGCAACCTCTGGGCGAAGTACATCGACCAGGCGCGCGTGGCCTTCGGCGACAAGACCGATGTGCTGATCGCCCAGCACCACTGGCCGATGACGGGGCAGGGACGCATCGCCGACCTGCTGAGGAAGCAGCGCGACATGTACAAGTTCATCAACGACCAGTCGCTGCGACTGCTCAACCAGGGCTACACCGCGGCCGACATCGCCGAGACGCTGCGCATGCCCGCGAGCCTGGAGCAGGAGTGGTCCACGCGCGGCTACTACGGCACGCTGCGGCACAACGCGAAGGCGGTCTACCAGAAGTACCTGGGCTGGTACGACGCGAACCCCGCCAACCTGAACCCGCTGCCGCCGGTGGACTACGCGAAGAAGACGGTGCAGTACATGGGCGGCGCCGACGCGGTGCTCGCGCGGGCGCGGGACGACTTCAAGAAAGGCGAGTACCGCTGGGTCGCCAGCGCGATGAGCCAGGTCGTCTACGCCGATCCCACGAACCGCGCGGCCCGCGAACTCGGCGCCGATGCGCTCGAGCAGATGGGCTACCAGTCGGAGGCCGGCACCTGGCGCAGCGCCTACCTGGTGGGCGCGATGGAGCTGCGGGGCGGCGTGCCGAAGATCCCGGGCGGCAGCAGCTCGAACGCCGACACGCTCAAGGCGGTGAGCAACGACCTCTTCTTCGACTTCCTGGGCGTGCGGCTCGATGCGGCCAAGGCCGAGGGCAAGACGATGGTCATCAACTGGAACTTCACCGATTCGAACCAGCAGTTCGTGCTGACGCTGGAGAACTCGGCGCTCACGCACATCGCCGGCCGGCAGCCCGGCGCCGACGCCACGGTGACGCTGAGCCGAGCGACGCTCGACGCGATCACGCTGAAGGAAACGAGCTTTCCCGCGGCGGTGATGTCGGGCAAGGTGAAGATCGAGGGCGACCGCGCCAAGCTCGGCGAGCTGATGTCGATGCTCGATACCTTCGAGCCGATGTTCCCCGTGGTCGAGCCGCGCAAGTGAGCGCGGTTCAGCCGAAGAACCAATAGCAGACCGCAATCGCAGCGACCACGCCCGCCAGCTCGGCCAGCAGCGCACAAGACACCGTGTGCCGCGTGCGCTGGATACCGACCGCGCCGAAGTACACGGCCAGCACATAGAAGGTGGTCTCGGTGCTGCCCTGGATGGTGGCGGCCACCAGCGCGGGGAAGCTGTCCACGCCCTGGCTCTTCATGGTCTCGATCAGCATCGCGCGCGCCGCGCTGCCCGAGAAGGGCTTGACCAGCGCGGTGGGCATGGCGTCGACGAAGCGCGAATCCCAGCCGCCCGTGGTCACGAGCCAGCGCAGGCCGCCGAGGATGAAATCGAGCGCGCCCGAGGCCCGCAGCACGCCAACCGCGCAGAGCATCGCGACCAGGTACGGCAGCAGGTTCTTCGCGATGTCGAAGCCTTCCTTGGCGCCCTCGATGAAGCATTCGTAGACCTTCACCCGCCGGATCGCGCCGGCCGCGAGGAACACGATGATCACGCTGAAGAGCGCCAGGTTGCCCATCAGCGAGGAGAGCGAGGCGATCGCCGCCGCCGACAGCGTGCCCAGCAGCGCCATGAAGCCGCCGAGCACCAGCGCGCCCGGGATCAGGTAGGCCAGCACCACCGGATCCCACAGCCGCAGGCGCTGCGCCACGGCCACCGTGAGCAGCCCGACCAGCGTCGATGCGCTGGTGGCCAGCAGGATCGGCAGGAACACCATCGTCGGGTCGGGCGCACCCTGCTGCGCGCGGTACATGAAGATGGTGACGGGCAGCAGCGTCAGCGATGAAGCATTAAGTACAAGAAAAAGAATCTGCGCGTTGGTGGCGGTGACCGGGTCGGGGTTGAGCCGCTGCAGTTCACGCATCGCCTTCAGGCCGATGGGCGTGGCGGCGTTGTCGAGGCCCAGCGCATTGGCCGCGAAATTCATCGTGATCAGGCCGAGGGCCGGATGCCCCGCGGGCACGCCCGGCATGAGCCGCCGGAACAGCGGGCCGAGCAGCCTCGCGAGCCAGCCGACCAGCCCCGCCGCCTCGGCGATGCGCAGGAACCCGAGCCACAGCGTGAGCGTGCCGAACAGCAGCACCATCACCTCGACCGCGAGCCGCGCCATCGCGAACAGGCTCTCGACCAGCGCCGCGAACACGGTCGGATCGCCGCCGACGAGCCACCGCACCAGCGCCGCGAGCGCCGCCATCCCGAAGAAACCCAGCCACAAGCCGTTGAGCACGCTTTTTTCCTTTTGTCGGCGCGATCATAGGGTGCCGCGCATGCACGGCCCGCGCTACAGTTCGGCCCATGCGCGCCTTCCTCGTCCGCAGTTTCACCGCCCTCCTGGGGGTGCTTGCGGCCGCGTGGCTGACCGGTTGCGTCAGCCTGCCGCCGCCGGAGCCGCGGGCACCTGTCACGGCCTTCATCGACGTGGCGCAGACCGAACTCGGGCAGCTCGCGGCCAAGGGCGTGCCGGGCGATTCCACCGCGCTCTCGGGCTTTCGGCTGCTGCCCGAGGCGGCCTTTGCCTTCGATGCGCGCATCTCGCTCGCGCGCCACGCCGAGAAATCGCTCGACGTGCAGTACTACCTGATCCAGAAGGACGACGTGGGCCTGCTGTTCCTCAAGGAGCTGCGCGAGGCCGCGGCGCGCGGCGTGCGGGTGCGCCTCCTGGTGGACGACCTCTACACGGCCGGCGAGGACGAGGTGTTCAGTTCCTTCTCGGCCTTTCCGAACGTCGAGGTGCGGCTCTTCAATCCGCTGCCTTCGCGCGCGAACTCGCTGACCACGCGGCTCCTGCTCTCCCTTGCCGATTTCGGCCGCATCAACCACCGCATGCACAACAAGTTGCTGATCGCGGACAACAGCTTCGCGGTCTCGGGCGGACGCAACATCGGCAACGAATACTTCATGCGCAGCACGGCCGCGAACTTCATCGACATGGACGTGATCTCCAGCGGCCCGGTCGTGCGGCAGATGTCCGATGGCTTCGACCGCTACTGGAACAGTTCGCACGCCTGGCCCATCGAGCGCATCGCGCCGCTGCGCACGACGCCCGAGGTTGCGCAGCGCCGCTTCGACGAGATCGTGCGCACGGCCGTGCCCGACGTGCCGATCCGTCCGCGCGACGTGCTGAACAAGTCGCCCGTCGGCGAGCAGCTCATCACCGGCAAGATCGACCGCTACTGGGCACTGGGCACGCTGTTCGTGGACGACCCCGAGAAGATCACGCGCAAGGCCGACGATGCCTACGCGGGCAGCGTGACCGAGGGGGCGCTGAGCGTCATCAACTCGGCCCGGCGCGAGGTCAAGATCGGCTCGCCGTATTTCATTCCGGGCACGCGCGGCATGGCGATGATGAAGAAGGCCATCGAGAGCGGCGGCCGCATTACCGTGATCACCAATTCGCTTGGCGCCACGGACGAGCCGCTGGCCTATGCGGGCTACGAGCGCTATCGCGCCGACATGCTGAAGATCGGCGTCACCATCTACGAGATCGCGCCCATGCTCTCCGCGCGCTCGGGGCAGTTCGGCGACTTCGGAAAGACGATCAGCCGGCTGCACGCCAAGCTCGCGGTGGTCGACGATGAGCGCTTCTTCGTCGGCTCGATGAACCTCGATCACCGCTCGGCGGCGGTCAACACGGAAGTGGGCCTCGTGATCGACAGCCCCGAACTCGTGGGCGACTACAACAAGCTCATGAACAGCCAGCGCATCAACCTGGGCTACCGGTTGCGTCTTGCACCCAACGGCCGGCGCGTGCAATGGCTCGAATACGACGATGCCGGCGGCGACATCGTCCACGAGGACGAGCCCGGCGAATTCCTCTGGCTGCGCTTCAAGAACTGGCTGCTGCTGCCCATCGTGGGCGAAGAACTGCTGTAGCCGTTTCTCGCGCGATCCGTCGCGTGCGTTCTTTCCCGCGGCCGCGTCATACGGCTTGCACATTGCCCCTCTAGATTGCGGCGTCCCACGCCACAACAAACAGAGAGGGATTCCCAGATGCACGCCAAGCCTTCCATGCGCTCCATGTCGCGAGCCCCGTCCGACTGGCGGTGGCTGGCCGCATTGGCTTGTGCCGCCGTCCTGCTGCAGGGCTGCAACGGCGGCAGCAGCGGCAGCCCGTCGATCGTTCTTTCCCCGCCCGCCACGGGCACCACGCCCCCGCCGCCCGCTCCGGCGCCGGAGGCCGATGCCGCCACCGCCGATGCCAACCTGCAGGCCACCTGGGTCGAGATCGGCGACAGCAACCAGGCGATCGCGCGCGCCATCACCAGCTACAAGGCCGCCGAGTCCGCCACGGCGGCCGACGCCAACGCCGTGTGCCCGCAGATCACGGTGGACGGCAAGCCGGCGCGCATGACCCTGCGCATCGGCGCCGGCACGATGCCGCTGCGCACCACCGCCAGCGATCCGGCGGATTCGAAACCCTCCGACTTTCCCGTATCGGCCTGCGAGACCGTGCTGCCCGCCGATGCGAAGCAGGCCGCCATCGGCAGCCGCACGCTGCCGCTGCCCAAGGCCGAACCCAAACGCGTGCTGGTGCTGGCCGATACCGGCTGCCGCCTGAAGAAGGCCGACAAGGCCTACCAGCCGTGCAACGACAGCACCGTGTGGCCGTTCGCACCGCTCGCCGCCACCGGAGCGGGCTTCGACCCCGACCTGGTGCTGCACATCGGCGACTACCACTACCGCGAGAACGAGTGCCCTGGTGACATCGCCGGCTGCAAGGACAGCCCGTGGGGCTATGGCTGGGACACCTGGCAGGCCGACTTCTTCAAGCCCGCCGCGCCGCTGCTGGCCAAGGCGCCTTGGATCCTGGTGCGCGGCAACCACGAGGAATGCGCGCGCGGCGGCCAGGGCTGGGCCCGCTTCCTCGATCCGCGCCCGTATGCCGACAAGCGCTCGTGCAACGACCCGGCCAACGACAGCAGCGGCAACTACGCCGAGCCGTATGCGGTCGCGCTGGGCACCGGCTCGCAGATCATCGTGTTCGACTCGGCCAAGGCCGGCAAGGCGGCGCTGAAGACGGACGACCCGCAGTTCATCGCCTACCAGAAGCAGTTCCAGACCGTCGCGACGCTGGCCGCCAAGCCCGGCATCACGACCACCATGTTCACCAACCACCACCCGATCCTGGCGTTCGCGCCGATCGCGGGCTCGACACCCGCGTCGGGCAACCCGGCGCTGCAGTCGGTGATGACCAGCCTGAACGCCAAGGCCTACTACCCGAGCGGCGTGCACATCGCGCTGCACGGCCATGTGCACGACTTCCAGGCGGTGAACTTCGCCACCGACCATCCCGCCACGCTGGTGACGGGCAACGGCGGGGACAACCTGGACGTGGCGCTGCCCGATCCGCTGCCGCCCGGCACCACGCCTGCGCCGGGCGTGACGGTCGACCGCATCACGCACCACAGCAGCTTCGGCTTCATGCTGATGGAGCGCAAGGCGGCGCCCGACGTGGGCTGGACCTTCAAGGCCTACACGGTGGCCGGCAAGCTGCTCGCCACCTGCGCGCAGACCGGCCGGACGCTGGCGTGCGACAAGACGGGCTTCCTCACGCCGTGACGCGCAGCGCGGCGCGCCGGCGGGGCCTCTTCGGCGGCGGCCTCATGCTGGCGGCCGCCTGCCTCGGGTGGCTGGGCGGCAGCGCGGGCGCTGCCTCGGGCATGGCCGAGATCAACCCGGGCGCCGCGCCGAGCGTGGTGATCGATCGCATCGGCGCCACGCCGAAGATCGCCGCGCGCATCGACCCCACCGCCGCCACGTTCAGGCCCGACCCGGCGCTGGCCGCGCTGGGCAAGCGCATCTTCTTCGACACGCGCCTGTCGCAGCCGCAGGGCACCTCGTGCGCGAGCTGCCACGATCCGCTGCGCGCCTTCACCTCGACGCTGAACGCGCCCTCGCTGGCCGGGCCGCGCACGCCGCAGGGCAGTCGCGCGGGCCGCTTCAGCGCGCGCACCGCGCCGTCGCTGCTGTACGTGCGCTACGTGCCGCGGCGGCATTTCTATCAAGACGACGATGCGCCTTTCGCCTCGCCCTTCGGCGGCCTGTTCGCCGACGGCCGCGCCGACACGCTGGCCGAGCAGGTGCGCGGGCCGCTGTTCGACGCCGACGAGATGAACAACCCGTCGCCGCAAAGCCTCTTGCGCAAGCTGCGCGGCACCGACCTCGCGCCGGCGATGACACTGGCCTTCGGGCCGCGCGTGCTGCGCGATCCCGAGCAGGCGGTGAAGGGCATCGGCCAGGCGCTGCAGGCGTACCTGCAAAGCGATGAGATGGCGCCCTTCAGTTCGCGCTTCGACGACTACCTGCGCCACCGCACGCCGCTGAGCCCGCAGGAGACGCGGGGCCTCGCGCTCTTCAAGAACCCGGACAAGGGCAACTGCATGTCGTGCCACACGCTGTCCGACACCGCGAGCCGGCCCGAGCGCTCGCTGTTCACCGATTTCGGCTACGACGCCATCGCCGTGCCGCGCAATCCGCAGCTGGCGGCCAACCGCAACCCGCGCCGTTTCGACAATGGCCTGTGCCGCACCGCCGCGCAACTGCGCTGGCCGGAGCCCGACCAGTGGTGCGGCTACTTCCGCACGCCGGGGTTGCGCAACGTGGCCGTGCGCCAGAGCTTCATGCACAACGGCGTGTTCTCCACGCTGCGCGAGGCGGTCGCGTTCTACGCCACGCGCTCGACCGATCCGGCGAAGTGGTACCACGGCAAGCCGACTTTCGACGACGTGCCGGCCGCCTACCGCGGCAACATCAACGTCAACTCCACGCCGATGAACCGGCGCCCCGGCACCACGCCGGCGCTGACCGACGAAGAGATCGACGAGATCAGCGCCTTCCTCGGCACCCTGACCGACGCGCGCTATGTGGCGGCGATGCCGAAGCCGGCGGTGAAGTAGTCGCCAACGTCATCGCCCTGAGTGATCGGTGCGTTACATTTCTGAGTGAAATGTGTACTTTTGTCACCGAATTGGGGAGACCTCGACCATGACCGTTCCCGAGCAGCGCGTGTTCCTCGCGCCGCCCACCACCAGCCGTCGCCGTGTGCTGACCGGTCTGGCCGCAACCGCCGCCGCGGGCCTGGGCATGCCGGCCTTCGCGCAGGGCAAGCCGATCCGCATCGGGACCACCTTCGACAACAGCAGCGTCGAGAAGGCCAACGGACAGGGGCTCTTCCAGGGTTCGAGCGCGTTCTTCAATGCGCTGAACAAGTCGGGCGGCATCAACGGCACCAAGGTCGACCTGGTCATGGCCGACGACACCTTCAAGCCCGAAGTGGCCAAGGCCAACGCGCTGGCCTTCGAGAAGGACAGCTCGGTGCTCGCGCTGCTGCACCCGCTGGGCACGCGCCAGACCTCCGAAGTGATGGACGCCGTGCCCGGCATGGCCGTGGTCGGCCCGATCACCGGCACCGTCGCGCTGCGCAAGAAGACCGCGCCCAACACCTTCTGGGTGCGCGTGAACTACGACCAGGAAGTCGAGAAGCTGGTGACCACGGCGGCCGTGCTGGGCCAGACCCGCATCGGCCTCGTGCATTCGAATGATCCGCTGGGCCAGTCGGTGCTGGCGGCGTTCAAGGCCGCGCTGGCCAAGGCGAAGCTGGAGCCCGCGGTCATCGCGACCACGCCCAACACGACGAGCATGGAAGTCGGCCCCGCGGCCGAAGCCATCGCCAAGGCCAAGCCGCAGGTCATCATCATCGGCCTGGCCGGCACGGCGCCGGTCTTCATGAAGGCGCTGCGCGATGCCGGAGGCAACAGCTCGGCCTACGGCCTGTCGATCACGGCCAGCGCGCTGGCCGCGATGGGCGACCTCGCACGGGGCCTGGGCTTCGTGATCGTGGTGCCCTCGCCGTACTCGACCAAGTTCGAGATCGTGCGCCGTTACCAGGCCGACATGGTGGCCAACGGCACCAAGGATTTCTCGCTCACGAGCCTGGAGGGCTACATCAACGCCGCCGTGCTCGCCGAGGGCCTGCGCCGCGCCGGCAATGCGCCTACGCGTGCCTCGGTGATGGCGGGCATGGCCAGCATCGAGAACTTCGACCTGGGCGGGCTGAAGATCAACTACGGCCGCACGAACCGCGAAGGCGGGCATTTCGTGGACGTGGCGGTGATCGGCAGCCGCGGGCAGATGCTGAGCTGACCTGCGCGGTAGCGTCCACCGGTACTTCGGTGGACGCCGGGTCGTTTCCGGGAGGCGCGACCTTACAGTGCGCGCATGGTCCTCGACTTCTGCATCTCCTTCGGCCTGGCCGCACCTGTGGTGCTGAGCGTCGTCCTTTACCAGGTCGTCCACCGGGCCGTGGCGCAAGGGCGCATGGGTCCGCTGGCTGCCAGCCTCGCCTACGGCCTGTGCGTGGCGGCCCTGCCGCTGGCCGTGTGGTGGGGCGTCCACGCCCTCGCGGAGTTCTACATCGTCGGCGAGGGCACCTCGTTCTTGAAGTCGGTACTGCAGATCGGGCTGGCCTTCCTCATGTATGCCTACCTCTGCATCTCGTGGGCCCTGAGCGTCGTGGCCGCGTGCCTTGCCGCATGGCGGTTCACGGTCTGCGCGAAGCGCTTGAAGCAGGAAGCCCTGGCCTGACGCCGGCCCCGCAGTTCAACCCGCCACGTCCTCGGCAATCCCCACGCCGAGCAGTCCTTCGAGCAGCCCCTTGTCGGCCGCGAGCCCCGCGCTCGGACCGGCATGCACCACGGTGCCGCGCTCCAGCACGATGGCCTGGTGCGTCATCTCCAGGGCGAGCACCGGGTGCTGCTCGACCACGATCGACGCCAGGCCTTCCGATTCGCAGAGGCGCCGGATCGCTGCGGACAGCTCCTCCACGATGATCGGCGCGAGGCCTTCCATCGGCTCGTCGAGCAGCAGCAGCTTGGGGTTGGTCATCAGCGCGCGGCCGATGGCCAGCATCTGCTGCTCGCCGCCCGAGAGCTGGTTGCCGTAGTTGCCGCGGCGCTCCCGCAGGCGCGGAAAGAAGTCGTAGACGCGCTTGAGGTTCCAGCCGCCCAGTCGCGCGATCACCGTGAGGTTTTCTTCCACGGTGAGCGAGGGAAACACCTCGCGCTCCTGCGGCACCCAGCCCAGGCCCGCGCGCACGCGCTGGTGCGAGGGCCAGCGCGTGATGTCCGCACCCTGCCAGCGGATCGCGCCCTGCATCACGCGGGTGTTGCCCATCAGCGTTTCGAGCAGCGTGGTCTTGCCCACGCCGTTGCGCCCGAGGATGGCGAGGCTCTCGCCCTGCTGCAACGAGAAGTCGAGACGGTCGAGCACCACGGCGTTGCCGTAGCCGGCGGTGACGTGGTCGAAGGCGAGGGCTTCAGGCATGGTGGTGGGAGCTTCCAAGGTAGACCTCGCGCACGCGCGGATCGGCGCCGATTTCGGCGGGCGTGCCTTCGGTGAGGATGCGGCCGCCCACCAGCACCGAGATGCGGCGGGAGAAGCGGAACACGAGCTTCATGTCGTGCTCGATGAAGAGCACGCTGATGTCGTCGGGCAGCGCCGCGATGGCTTCGAAGAGCTCGCCGCTTTCGCCTTCGGGCACGCCGGCCGCGGGTTCGTCGAGCAAAAGGATGCGGGGCTTGGCCGCGAGTGCGAGCGCGATCTCCAGCAGCCGCTGCTTGCCGTAGGCCAGCTCCGAGACCGGCACGTCCGCGAGGCTGTCGAGCTTCAGCGTGCCGAGCAGCGCATGCGCCTCGTCGAACACCGCCGTGCAGCCCCTGAGCGGCCGCCACCAGGTCGCGCCCAGCCCTTCGCGCTCGCTGATCGCCAGCACCACCGACAGGAGCGGCGTGAGGCTGGGGAACAGCGTGTTGATCTGGAAGGTGCGCGCGAGCCCCATGCGGGCGCGCTTGTCGCCCGAGAGGCGCGTGATGTCGCGATCGCCCATGTGGATCGAGCCGCTCGTGGGCTTGAACACGCCGGTGAGCAGGTTGATGAGCGTGGTCTTGCCCGCGCCGTTGGGGCCGATCAGCGCCTGCCGCGCGCCGGACTCGAGCGAGAGGTTCACCTCGCTCACCGCCTGGAAGGCGCCGAAGCGGATGCCCAGGTCGCGGGTGCGCAGGGTGTGCGTCGTCGTGGAGCTCATCGCGCCTTCCCCGTCCGCACGAAGCGCGAGAGCGCCCCCATGATCCCGCCGCGTCCCAGCATGACCGCCGCGATCAGGAAGATGCCGAGCCAGAACATCCAGTACTGCGGGTTCATGTCCGCGAACCCGTCGTGCACCAGCATGTAGACGATGGCGCCGATCATCCCGCCGTACAGGCGGCCGGTGCCGCCGAGCACCAGGATGATCAGCACCTCGGCCGAGCGGTTGAAGCCGATCGATTCGATGCCGACGAACTGCGTGGTCTGCGCGAGCAGCGCGCCCGCCACACCGGCCGCCGCGGCGGAGAAGGCGTAGGCCATGCGCAGGCGCGCCTCCACCGGCGAGCCGATGGCCGTCATGCGCTTGCGGCTGTCGTGGATGCCGCGCAGCGTCAGCCCGAACGGCGAGCGCAGCACCAGCCGCACCACGAGGAACATCGCGAGCACCACGCCGAAGGCATAGCAGAAGGCGGTCTTGCCGTAGAGGTCGAAATCGAAGAGGCCGAGCACCGGCGCGATGACCACGCCCTGCAGCCCGTCGGTGCCGCCGGTGATGCCCGAGAGCCGGTTGGCCAGTTCGTACAGCAGCACGCACACGCCGATGGTGATCATCAGCCGCGTGAGGTCGGCGCCGCGCACCACGAGGTAGCTCAGCACATAGCCGAGCAGGCCGCTCACGACCAGCGCGAACGCGAGGCCGGTGAAGGGCTCGCTCCAGCCGTACTTGGCGAGCAGCCCGGCCGCGTACGCGCCCGCGCCGAAGAAGGCCGCATGCCCGACGGTGAGGATGCCCGCGTAGCCGAGCGCCATGTCGAGCGACACGGCGAACAGCCCGAAGATCATGATCTGGCTCATCAGCGTGAGCTTGTCGGGCAAGAGGAAGAAGCTGGAGGCGAGCGCAAGCCAGAAGGCGACTTCGGCGATGCGCAGCTGCGCGGGAGAAACGGTGAAGGCTTTCATGCGAGCCCCTTCTTCGCAACGATGCCGTTGGGCCGCACCAGCAGCATGACGATCATGAAGACGTAGATGAGAAAGGCGCCCGCTTCAGGCCAGTAGTACTTGCCCGCCACGTCGACGATGCCGACCAGCAGCGCCGCGATGAAGGGCCCGGTAACGGTACCGGCACCGCCCACGCACACCACCATCAGGAAATAGACGAGGTACTTGAGCGGGAACGACGGCTCCAGCCCCAGCATGCCCAGGCTCAGTGCGCCGCCCAGGCCCGCGAGGCCGCAGCCCAGCGAGAAGGTCAAAAAGAAAAGGCGCTGCACATGGATGCCGGTGCCGCCTGCCACGCGCTGGTTGTCGACCGCCGCACGCACCATGGCGCCGTAGCGCGTCTTCCCCAGCACCAGCAGCAGGGCAGCCAGCACGGCCACGCCGCAGACGATCAGGAAGAGCCGGTAGCGGCCCACTTCGAGCCCGCCGATGGCCACCTGCCCGTCGAGCACCGGCGGCAGCGTGAACGGCTGCATCGTCGGCCCGAAGAAATAGGTGAATGCCGCGATCGACACGAACACCACGCCGATCGACAGCAGCACCTGGTCCAGCGGATGCGCGCGGTACAGCCGCCGGTAGAACACGAACTCCAGCACCGCGCCCACCAGCGCCGCGGATACGAAGGCCGCCGCGAGCGAGAGCCCGAAGCCGAGCCCCCAGTGGTTCATCAGCAGGCTCGCCGCATAGCCGCCCACCATCGCGAAACTGCCGTGCGCGAGGTTGACGAAATTCATCAACCCCATCGTGATGGACAGGCCCACGCCGATGAGGAACAGGAGCATGCCGTAGGCCACCCCGTCGAAGATCACGATGCCCATGGGCCTCCTGTTGCTGGCTGCGCTGCTTGCTGGCGTGCGGGTGGGCTTAGTTCGAGCTTTCCTTGGCCGGGTCCTTCACGCGCTCGAACTTGTCGAACTCCACGTTCACCAGCTGGCCGTTCACGCGCTCGGTCTTGCGGATGTAGACGGTCTGCACGATGTCGCGGGTGAGCGGGTCCACCTCGATCGGGCCGCGCGGGCTCTCGAAGCGCAGGCCGCGCAGCGCGTCCATGAACTTGTCGCCGCTGGCGTCGCCCTTGGTCTTCTGCAGCGTGAGGTCGATCGCGGCCATGGCGTCGTAGGCGGTCACGGCGAAGTAGCTGGGGCGCAGCTTGGTGCCGTTGTCGGCGGCGAAGTCGCGCGCGAACTTCTGGTTCTTCGGCGAGTTGTGCGCAAACGAGTAGTGGTGACTGGTGACGAGGCCCAGCGCCACGTCGCCGGTGGCGTCCAGGTAGCTGTCGTCGGTGGCTTCGCCGGTGGCGTAGAGCTTGATGCCGGCCTGTTCCATGCCGCGCTCCTTCCACACCTTGAGGAAGGCCGGCGGCATCACGCCCGAGGGGAAGAAGAAGAACACGGCCTGGGGCTTGGCGTCCTTGATGCGCTGCACGTAGGCCGAGAAGTCGGGGTTGTTCATCGGCGTGCGCACCTCGCCCGAGACCTTGCCGCCGCCGGTGGTGAAGGTTTTCTTGAAGGCGGTTTCGGCATCGACGCCCGAGGCGTAGTCGGCGACCACGGTGTAGGCGTCCTTGATGCCCTCCCTGAGCATGAAGCGCGCCATCGGGTCGGTGACCTGCTGCACGGTGAACGAGAGGCGCGCCACGTAGGGCGAGCTGCTGGTGATGGCCGAGGAGGCCGCGTTCATCACGATGGTCGGGATCTTGGCCTGTGTGGCGATGGCGCCCACGGCATACGCGTTGGGGCTGAAATCCAGGCCGGTGAGGATGCTCACCTTGTCGCGCACGACGAGTTCCTGCGCGATGCGCTTGGCGGCATCGGGCGCGGGGCCGGCGGTGTCTTTCTTGATGATCTCGACGGTGCGCCCGCCCACCTTGCCGCCGTGCTCCTTGAGGTAGAGCGCGATGCCGGCGTCGAACTGGCGGCCGTAGTCGGCGTAGGGGCCGGAGTAGGTGGCAATGAGGCCGATGCGCAGCGGCTCGTCGGCAGCATGCGCGGCCACGGTGCCCAGCATGCCGAAGCCGGCGAGCAGGAGGGTCGAGAGAACGGTTCTCTTCGTCATCGTCGTCATGGAAAAACGCCTTTCAGGTGGAATGGATGCGGAGCGGGCGAGTGTGCGTCAGACCTGTGTCTCTGGAACGCGCACCCTCAGGCCATCGAGGGCTGCTGTCACGTTGAGCTGGCAGCTCAGGCGCGAATTGGGTTGCCGCTCGGACGCGACGGCTTCGAGCAGGGCGCTTTCCATGTCGTCGGGCGGCGGCAGCAGGTCGGCGAAGGCGTCGTCCACGTAGACGTGGCAGGTGGCGCAGGAGCAGCAGCCGCCGCATTCGGCGTCGATGCCGCGCACGTTGCCGCGGATGGCGGTCTCCATGACGCTGGCGCCGATCTTGGCGTCGACCGCGCGTGAGGTGCCGTCCTTGAGGATGTAGTGGATCGTGGGCATGGGGAGCAGGGGGTCAGAACATGTCGAAGTACTCGCGGTGTTCCCACTCCGAGACTTCGAGGTTGAAGCGGGCGATTTCCGCTTCCTTGATGTGGCAGAGGTAGTCGATGAAGACCTTGCCCATCTGCGTGTTGAGCATCTCGTCGCGGCGCAGGCAGGCGAGGGCGTCGCCGAGCGAGCGCGGCAGGTGCTCGGCCGGCGTTTCGTACGGCGCATCGGCGGAGGGACCGGGGTCGATGCTGTTGCGGATGCCGTCGAGGCCCGAGAAGAGTTGCGATGCGAGATAGAGGTATGGATTGGCCGTCGGCTCGCCCACGCGGTTCTCGATGCGCGAAGCGCTCTGCCCCACGCCGCCCAGCACGCGCAGCATCGCGCCGCGGTTGTCCCTGGCCCAGATCGCGCGATCGGGCGCGAGCGAGAACGGGCGATAGCGCCGGTAGCCGTTGATCGTGGGGCTCGCGAGGGCGGCCGCGCCGCAGGCGTGCGCCTTCAGGCCGCCGAGGTAGTGCATGCCGATCTCGCTCAGGTCCTGGCCTTGGGCCTCCGGCATGAAGGCGTTCACGCCATCGCTCTTGCGGCGCAGCGACTGGTGCAGGTGCCAACCGCTCGACATCACGTTCGGAATCTTCGGCCGGCACATGAAGCTCGCGTGCAGCCCGTTGCGCTGGCAGATCTGCTTGATCGCGCTGCGCAGCAGCACCATGGTGTCGGCGGGCATCACGCCGGCCGTGGGGCCGAAGGTCAGCTCGAACTGGCTCGGGCCGAATTCGATTTCGAGCGAGCGCAGCGGCAGGCCGAGCGCGATGAGGTTCGAGCGCAGCAGCTCCATCAGCCCGTCGACGCGGTCGTAGCGCAGCTCGGTGAGGTACTGGTGGCCGTGCGAGAGCAGCGACACGCGCGGCGGCTCGCCGGGCTGGCCCGAGTCGGCCAGGCCCATGCGCGCATCCTCGAGCTTGAAGACGTGGAACTCCACCTCCAGGCCGGCGATGAAGTCGAGCCCGAACTCGTCGAGCTGCCGCACCGCGCGCTGCAGGATCTGCCGCGTCGCGAAGGGGCAGGGCTTGCCGTCGGCCATGTAGGCGTCGCACAGGATCCAGCCAGTGCGCGGCGCCCAGGGCAGCACCTTGAAGGTGGCGGGGTCGGCCACGATGGTGAAGTCCGCGCCGCCCTGCAGGCCCTCGATGGCGAAGCCGCCGTTGGTGGTGAAGACCGGGAACACCGTCTTGTGCGAGGTGTCCTTGGCCAGCAGCGTGGAGGTGAGGTTCACGCCCTCCCACAGCGCCGAGCGCGCCTCGGTGGCGACCAGCGTCTTGCCGCGCAGGATGCCGTGCTGGTCGGGCCAGGCGAAGCGCACGAGGTCGACCTCGCCGCTGTCGATGCGGCGCACCAGCTCGCGCGCCTGTGCATGCTGGTCGTCGGACCAGAGGCCGAAGCGGTCGACGAATGTGTTGGTGTTGCTGCTGCTCATGGCGCGCGTGCTCAGGCGGCGAGCCGTGCGGAGGCCCAGTCGGACTTCAGGCGCCGTGCGCGGTCGGCCTCCTGCCAGTAGGTCTCGGTGGCGGCTTCGTCGCTGACGTGGCCGATACCGTCGATGGAGGGAGGCCCGGTCATCGTGCTCGCCTGTGCGGCGTCGATCAGCATCGGCGCGCTCTCGCCGGCGAGCGTGGCCTCGATGGCCTTCACCAGCACGCGGCGGTAGGCAATGATTCCCTTGTCGGTGCTGCCCAGGTGCTCGCGCGTGCGGTCCTGGATGGCGCCCTGCGACTCCACCGCCCACTGGTCGTGCACGTTGATGTCGTCGCCCATGCCGGTGTAGGTCTCGGTGAGCTGCTCGTCGATGCTGTAGCCGTAGTTGTTGCGCTTGTTCTTGCGCGAGGTGTAGTCGGGCAGCTCGTAGAGCTTCAGGCGCTGGTCGCGCATCTGCTGCTTGTCGACCGGGCCGGTGAAGCTGGTGAAGATGGCGTACCAGTAGCAGTGCGTGTCGTCCACCGGCACGTGCCACTGCGAGATGGTCATCTCCGCGCTCATCGGGATCACGAAGGCCTGCGGGAACACCACGTTGGTCACGCGCACATGGGTGGTGTCTTCGGAGAGCTTGCGCAGCGCCTTCAGGCGGAAGCCGTAGTCGGTGGGTTCGACGCTGATGTCGGGCCGGTCGTACTCGCGCAGCACCTTGGTGATGGGCATGTCCGAATCGGCCGAGGCGCCGCGGAACTGCTTGCCGTAGCTCTCGGAGGTGTCCTCGTCCTCGAAGAAGCGATGCAGGTACGAGGCGTGCGCGGGGTCGATGCCCACTTCGAGCGCCTGCAGCCAGTTGCATTCGAACAGGCCCTTGAACGCGAAGGTGTGGGTGTCGGGGGCGACGAAGCAATCGAAGTCAGGGAAGGCCGGGGGCTCGCCTTCGCCGATGTACGCGAAGACCACGCCCGCCTTCTCGACCACCGGATAGGCCGACTGCTTGATGCGGCTGCATAGCTTGCTGGTGGCGGGTTCGGCGGGGGTTTCGAGGCAGTTGCCCTTGGCGTCGAACAGCCAGCCGTGGAAGGCGCAGCGGATGCCGCCGTTTTCCAGCCGTCCGAAGGCGAGGTCGGCGCCGCGGTGCGGGCAGTCGCGGTCGAGCATGCCGAGCTGGCCGTTTTCGTCGCGGAACAGCACAAAGTCCTGGCCCATGAGCTTCACCGGCTTGACCGGGCGCGGGCCCGCCAGTTCGTCGGCCAGGGCCACCGGCTGCCAGTAGCGGCGCAGCAGCTTGCCGGCGGGGGCGTCGCGTCCGACGCGGGTGATGAAATCGTTCTGCTCGGCGCTGATCATCGTGCGGGCTCCATCGTGGGTGCTTCGTAAAGAGGCTGCAATTCATTGCATGCAACTGTATGCATTTTCTTGGTGATCCTCGATGCGGGTCAAACTTTCATCTGCGGTTTTGCCCTGTCCTGGGGCTCGAAGCGCTAAAAATCAGGGTTAACTCTTAGTGTGACGTGTGTTTTTGACACATGTTGTGCAGGAATGCATGCAACAACCGAGCCAAGGCAAATATGCTGCGTGCAATGGCTGTCTCGTCTCCTAGAATCCGCTCATTCCCGCTCCTGGCGCCCTGTCTGATGGACTCTCAACAATCCCGCGTGCTCGTGCAACTGCGCGACATGATCCTCAAGGGTGAATTCGTGCCCGGAGAGCGGCTGGCCGAGATCCCGCTGGCCGAGAAGCTCGAAGCCTCGCGCACCCCGGTGCGCCTGGCGCTCGCCAGCCTCGAGCACGAAGGCCTGATCGAACAATCGCCCAGCGGCGGCTACCAGATGCGCCGCTTCACCTCGCAGGAAGTGGCGGATGCCATCCGCG
The DNA here is from genome assembly GCF_017161115.1 of Variovorax sp. RKNM96. Classification (GTDB taxonomy): domain Bacteria; phylum Pseudomonadota; class Gammaproteobacteria; order Burkholderiales; family Burkholderiaceae_C; genus Variovorax. The sequence continues at coordinate 186,074 of NZ_CP046508.1, forward strand.
TGCGCGGCGTGATCGAAGGCTTCGCGGCGCGCCTCTTGGCCGAAGACGGCGCCTCGCGCCAGTTGCTTCGCGATCTGAAGGATTGCCTGGACGCCGGCGACAGGGCAGTCAACAAGCCCACCATGGAAATCGACGACTACGCAGCCTACGTCGAGATGAACGACCGCTTCCACAAGCTGATCGTCGATGGCTGCGGCAACCTCGCGCTCAAGCGGGTGATGGACATGCTCGGCGGCCAGCCCTTCGCCGCACCGAGCGCAATGCTGCCCATGCAGTCGTCGATGGAAGAGGGCCAGCAATGGATGCGTCAGGCGCACCGCACGCACCATGCGATGGTGCAGGCCATTGAGCGCGGGCAGGGCTCGCGCGCGCAGGCGCTCGGCGAGGAGCATGTGGAAATCGCGCGCATGAATCTCGACTACGCGCTGGAACGCCCCGAGCTCGCGGCCGAGCTGATGCCGGGCATCAAGCTGGTTTCCAAAGGGCGCAGCGCCTGAGCGGAACCCTCCGGTCTGAAATGAAGACTGGGCGGTATTTCCGCACTCGCACCGTCTGGCCGGCGACGGCCAAGACTAGAATTTCCGCATGATCACCGCTGCTGCTGCCCCCGCCAAGCCCTCGTTCAAGGAACAGATGCTGCAGGCCCGCGAAGAGGCCATCGTGCAGACCGCGAACCGCCTGCTGGCTGAAAAGGGCTTCGAATCGATGACGGTCGACGAGGTCGCCGCCTCCGTCGGCATCGCCAAGGCCAGCCTCTACAAGCACTTTCCCAGCAAGGAAGACCTCGCGGCCGCCGCGATGGTGCGCCTCATGCAGCGTACGCAGGACTTCCTGGCGTCGGTGCCGGCCGACCAGAAACCCATCGACAAGCTGCGCGCGGTAGTGCGCTGGGCGATGGAAGCGCAACTGGCCGGCGAGATGCCCTCGCTGCCGCACCAGAACTCCACCCTGCGCGCCGCGCTGATGAACAACCGCGGCTACCTCGACCGGCTGGTGGCGATCAGCGACACGCTCGGCGGCTGGATCCAGGCGGCGCAGGCCGATGGCACGCTGAGCCCGAAGCTGCCTGCGATTGCCGTGCTCTACACGCTGTTCGCGCGCGCCTGCGACCCGGTGCTCGGTTTCCTCAAGGCCGGCGGCCTGCAGAGCGACGCGGAGATCGTCGAACTCGTGCTCGGCACCTGCTTCGACGGCCTGGCTTCGCGCTGAACGGGATCTAGCTGTTGATGCCGCGCCGCGGCGTCACCACCGCCTCCACCGCCGCGCCAACTGCCAGCAGCCGGTGATCGGTGTTGCCGATCCCGGCCACCATCAGCCCGACCGGCGCGGTGCCCGCGTCGTGGCAGGGCACCGACAGCGCACAGCCATCGAACAGGTTCACCACCGAGGGGTTGCGCAGCATGCGGCCGTTGATGCGGTAGTAGGTCTCGTCGTCCTTGATCACCTCGGCGATCGGCGGGGCGATGTCGGGCGTGGTGGGCATCAGCATCGCGTCGTAGCCGGCGGCTGCAGCATTGATCGAGCGGATGAACTGGCGGCGCAGCGCCTGCAGCTGCAGGTAGTCGGGCGCGGTGATCGTCTCGCCGGTCTTGATGCGCGCCAGCACGCGCGGGTCGTACTTGGCGGCGCCTGTCTTGATGAATTCGCGGTGCCAAGCGTAAGCCTCCGAGGCGGTGATCATGCCGCGCGGGTTGATGGTCGGCGCCTTGGCGAACTCGGTCATCGGCAGCTCGATGACCGTGGCGCCGGCAGCCGAGAGCTTGGACAGTGCGGATGCAAACGCGGCAGCCACGGGCGGCGAGAGGTCGTCCTGGAAGAAGGTCTTCGGCACCGCGAAGCGCAGGCCGCGCAGCGAGACCGCCTTTGGCGCGCGCGACAGTTCGCCGGCCAGCACGGCGTCGAGCAGCGTGCAGTCTTCCACCGTCCACGCCATCGGCCCGGCCGAGTCGAAGGAGGTCGATAGCGGCATCACGCCATCGAGCGGAATACGGCGCTGCGTGGGCTTGAAGCCCACCAGCCCGTTGAGCGCCGCGGGAATGCGCAGCGACCCGCCGGTGTCGGTGCCGATGGCGCCGGCCGCCATGCCGTCGGTCACCGAGATGGCGCCGCCCGAGGTCGAGCCGCCCGGAATGCGGCCGGTCGCGCGGTCGAAGACGTTCTTCGGCGTGCCGTAGTTCGGGTTGATGCCCAGGCCCGTGTAGGCGAACTCGACCGTGTTGGTGCGCCCGATGACGATCGCGCCCGCGCGCCGCAGCCGCTCGACCACGATGGCATCGCGCTGCGCCGGCGGCTGGCCGACCAGCACCGTGGAGCCGCCGAGCGTGGTGATGCCGGCTTCGTCGAACAGGTCCTTCAGGGAAATCGGGAGGCCGGCGATCGGGGAGGCGGCCGGGCGGCCGCCCTTGCGATCGGCGTCCAGTTGCGCCGCAGCGCTGCGCGCCGATGCGGCGTGCACCTGGATGAAAGTGCGAGCGCCTTCGCCCGCGGGGTTCTGGATGGCGGCCAGCGCTTCTTCGACCAGCTGGCTGCTGGTCAGCGAACCGGCTGCGAGGCGGCGCGACATCTCGGCCATCGAGAGGCGGCCCATGGCCTTGTTGCCGGCGTCGGGCGCTTGAGCCAGTGCTTTCGGCAGGGCGGACAGCAGCCCGACCGCGGCCGCGGCGCCGCCCGTGCGTTGAAGGAAGGTGCGACGTTGTTGTGGCTGTGTCATGTCTCTCTCCTGGGTGGACTCGAGGCAGTCTACACAGCGCCTGCGATCCGCCGGTAGCCGGCCGTTACGGCGGCACCGGGGTCAGCGCACTTCGATCAGCAGGTCGGGACGGTAGCCTTCCTGCTCGCCGTTGCGCTTGTAGCCCAACGGGTTGGCCACCACGCGGCAGCCGTCCTTCATATAGTCGAAGGCGCAGTGCAGATGGCCGTGCAGCCAGAGCCTGGCCGACGGCAGCAGTTCGTCGAGGGCGTTGCAGAAGCCGGCGGTGCCGGGCGTCAGGCCGTAGCGCGGATCGGCGCTCGCCAGCGTCGGCGCGAAATGCGTGATGGCGACCGTGGTGCCGTCGAAAGGCTCGGCCAGCGCTTGCCGGAGCCACGCCTGGCACACCAGCGCCTGCTCGCGCAGCGGGCCGGACAGGAAGAGCTCGCCGTGGCGCTTGGTGGCCATCTTTTCCAGGTAGAAGTCGGCCGCCCGCATCGCCTTGCCGCGCTTCTTGAGCGCCTCGGCCAGCCCATCGGTGGGTTCGACCAGTGCGTCGAAGTCGGCCCAGAGCGTGGTGCCGATGAAGCGGATGCCGTCGATGACGAGGGTTTCGCGCTCGAGCCACTGGATGTCGAGTTCCTGGCAGAGCGCGCGCAGCCGGGCGTGCGTCTCGTCGAAGTCGGCGTTGTCGTATTCGTGGTTGCCCGGCACGTAGACCACCGGCACCGGCCAGCCGTTGCGGGGCGAAAACCGGCCCAGGCCGAAATCGGTGTCCGCGAGGCGGGAGCCTTCCTGGTAGGAGCCGATGTCGCCCGCGAGCACCAGCAGGTCGGCGCCCAGGATCGGCTCGGCGTGGAAGCGGGGGTGGGACTCCAGGTGCAGGTCGGAGAGCAGTTGCAGCTTCATCGTCGGGCCAGTCTAGGTGAATTGCCCCATGCATGAAGCGCATAAGGTCAGGGTTGTTTTCCTAGGGAAAACCCTTAATCTTGGAACATCAACCACTCAGAGCACGGCCATAAGCCGCGCAGCACCATGTTCAGCCTCCTCGCCCAAGTGGCCCGTTTCTTCCGTTCCTCCAGCGACAGCGCACCGGCCAGCCACGCCGCCGCACTGATGGAAAGCGCCGACGTCCGCGCCGGTCGCGGTGCGCACCACGCGCAGGAACTGCGCGCAGCCGCCTCCGCCTGGCTCAGCGTCGTTCGCTGATCAACCGGCGCCGGTCAGTCGGGCACCTT